>JBOFTG010000001.1:0-4414 GCA_051651945.1 Fusobacteriaceae bacterium
ACACAAGCATGTGAAACCCTTAAAAATGAAGGTATAGAAGTTGTTCTTATAAATAGTAATCCAGCATCAATAATGACAGATACAACTGTTGCTGATAGAATATATCTTGAACCAATAACTCTTGAATTTGTAGAAAAAATAATAGAAAAAGAGAGACCGGATTCAATCTTGGCAGGTATGGGAGGACAAACAGCTCTTAATTTGGCCATAGAACTTAACGACAAGGGAATTTTAGAGAAATACGGAGTTAAAGTTATAGGTACATCTATTCAATCTATAAAACGTGGAGAGGATAGAGAACTTTTTAGAGAAGCTATGGAAAAGATAGGAGAACCTTGCATAGAGAGTAGAATAGTAAAATCGTTAGAAGATGGATATAAAGTTGCTGTAGAAATAGGGTATCCGGTAGTTGTAAGACCGGCCTATACTCTTGGAGGAAGCGGGGGTGGAATCGCTAAAGATCAAGCTGAATTAGAGGAAATTCTTCTTAAAGGTCTATCACTTTCACGTGTAGGTCAAGTTCTTATCGAAAAATCAATTTATGGTTGGAAAGAGATTGAGTATGAGGTAATAAGAGATGGAAATGGAAACTGTATCACAATATGTAACATGGAAAATATTGATCCAGTAGGAATACACACTGGAGATTCAATAGTAGTTGCACCTTCTCAAACTCTTTCAGATAGAGAGTATCAGATGCTTAGAACATCCTCTATAAAAATAATTGATGAGATAGGGATAGTCGGAGGATGTAACGTTCAATTTGCTCTGAATCCAAAATCTTTTGAATATGCGATAATAGAGATAAATCCTAGAGTTTCTAGATCTTCAGCACTAGCTTCGAAAGCTACGGGATATCCGATAGCAAGAGTTGCATCTAAAATTGCTTTAGGTTATAACCTTGATGAGATAATAAATGATGTTACTGGAAAAACTTTTGCATGTTTCGAACCAGCACTAGACTATATAGTGGTAAAGATACCTAAATGGCCTTTTGATAAATTTAAGAAAGCTGATAGAAGACTTGGAACAAAAATGATGGCAACTGGTGAAATAATGGCAATAGGAAATAATTTCGAAGCTGCTTTTCTAAAAGGGATAAGATCTCTAGAGATAGGAAGATATAATCTTGAGCATCCTTATGCTAAAAGTCTTACTATTGAAGAATTGAAAAGAGAGGTTGTAAAACCTGATGACGAAAGAATATTTATAGCTGCTGAGATGTTAAGAAGAGGATATATAAAAGAGAAACTTCAAAAGATAACTGGAATGGATAAATTCTTTATGGAGAAAATCGAGTGGATAGTAAGGCAGGAAGAGCTTCTTAAAAAGACAAAATTCCAAGATCTCGATGAGAAAACTCTAAGAAATCTTAAGAAAAAAGGATTCTCTGATAAAGGTATAGCACAACTTATGAATGTCACAGAAGAAGATATCGAAGCAAAAAGAAAAGAGCTAAATATAACTCCGGTGTATAAGATGGTTGATACTTGTGCAGGAGAGTTTCAAGCTGAAACATCATATTTTTACTCTACTTATGATAAATTTGATGAGGTAGTTGTAAATGATAAGAGAAAAGTTGTAGTAATCGGTTCTGGACCAATAAGAATTGGTCAAGGAATAGAGTTTGACTATTGTACTGTTCATGCTGTTAAAGCTCTGAAAAAATTGGATATAGAGAGCATAGTTATAAACAATAATCCAGAGACAGTTTCAACAGATTTTTCGACATCCGATAAACTATACTTTGAACCTCTTGTTACAGAAGATGTTATGAATATATTGGACAAAGAAAAGCCGGAAGGAGTTATACTTCAATTTGGAGGTCAAACAGCTATAAAATTAGCTAAAGATCTTGAAAAGAGAGGCATACAGATACTTGGAACATCGCCTGATAAGATAGATGAAGCAGAGGACAGAGAAAGATTTGAAGCTATGATGGAGAAACTGGATATAAAAAGACCGAAAGGAAAAGCTGTTTGGGATGCCAATATAGGAAAAACTACAGCGGAAAAACTTGGATATCCAGTACTTGTAAGACCATCTTATGTATTAGGTGGTCAAGGAATGGAAATCTGTCATGATGAAAAATCTTTAGTAAAATATCTTGAAGCTTCTTTTATTAGAGATCCAGAAAATCCAGTTTTAATAGATAAATACCTTAATGGTATAGAAGTAGAGATAGATGCAATTTGTGATGGAGAGAATATTTTAATTCCGGGAGTTATGGAGCATCTAGAAAGAGCTGGGATACATTCGGGAGATTCGATAACAATTTATCCGTCTCAAAACCTTTATGAAGGAACAGAAGAAAAGATTCTTGAAATAACAAAAAAACTTGGAAAAGCTTTGGGTGTGAAAGGGATGATGAACGTTCAATTTATAGCCTATGAAAATGAACTTTATGTTATCGAGGTAAATCCGAGATCATCAAGAACAGTACCTTATATATCTAAAGTTTCAGGAGTTCCAGTAATCGAGATTGCAACAAGAGTTATATTGGGGGAGAAACTTTCAGATCTTGGTTTTGGGACTGGAATTTATAAAAAACCTCAAGTTATATCTGTGAAAGTTCCTGTGTTTTCAACTGAAAAACTTGGAAGAGTTGAAGTTTCTTTAGGTCCAGAAATGAGATCTACGGGTGAAGTTTTAGGAATAGGAAATACTTTAGAAGAAGCTATATATAAAGGGCTTCAAGGTGCAGGAAGAATAACAACTATAAAAGACAAGAGAATATTAGTGACAATAAGAGATAAAGATAAAGATGAATTTTTACCTCTTGCAGAGAAGCTTGTAGCTCATGGTGCAAAACTTATGGCTACAAAGGGAACATCAGAATTTTTAAAAGAGAAAGGCATAGAATCTCAAGAGGTTAAAAAACTTAATGAAATTTCACCTAATATCTTAGATATACTTAAAAATAGAGAAGTTGATATAGTTATAAATACACCTACAAAAGCTAATGATTCCCAAAGAGAGGGATTCAAAATACGTAGAACAGCTATTGAGTATGGAGCAAATCTTCTTACTTCATTAGATACACTAGGTGCTATAGTAAGAATGCAAGATAAGAATGTTCAAGAGATGGAGTTACAAATTTTTGATATAAGTAAGATATAGTTAAAATAAAAAAGAGTAATGATCTTTCTGGGATTGATTACTCTTTTTTATTTTAGATCAGAAATTTTCTAAAAATCAAGATATCTCTTCCAAAAAAAAGTAACACGTGTTATTATAACTGGTGTTATCTAAATTTTTTTAAAAATATATTCTATTAATACTGAGGAGTTGATAAAGAATGAGTTTAAAAATAGGAGATTTAGAAATTACGGTTCCTATAATTCAGGGTGGGATGGGAATAAAAGTATCTATGAGTAGGTTGGCAGCAGCAGTAGCTAACGAAGGTGGAGTTGGATGTATAGCCGGAACTTCTCTTTCTATTGAAGAGTTAAAAGAAGAGATATCTGCTGCTAAAAAACTGATTATAAATAAAGGTGGAGCTCTTGCTGTTAATGCGATGTTTGCTGCTACAGAATTTAAAGAAACAGTAAAAGCATCGATTGAAGCCGGAATAGATATAATAATAACTGGTGCTGGATTTTCTAGAGATATATATGAGATGGTAAAAGGTACAGATGTAAAAGTTATTCCTATAGTATCTTCAGCTAAACTTGCAAAGTTAGCAGAAAAGTTAGGTGCTGATGGCATAATTGTAGAAGGTGGAAATGCTGGAGGTCACCTAGGAACTGAAAAAGATTCTTGGGAACTAATAGAAGAGGTGAAAAAATCAATTACTATTCCTCTATTTGGAGCAGGAGGAGTTATGACTCCCGAGGATGGAAGAAGAATGCTTCGGCTTGGAGCTGATGGAATACAAATGGGAAGTAGATTTGTGGCTTCAGAAGAGTGTGAAGTTGATGAGCAATTTAAAAATATGTATGTAGAAGCAAAAAAAGGAGATATTGTAAAAATAATGAGTTGTACAGGACTTTTTGCTAATGCAATAATGACATCAACTATAAAAAAAATCTTAGATAATTCTGAAGAGATAAAACCTACAAAATGTATTAGATGTTTAAAGAGTTGTAGTTATTCATTTTGTGTTAATGAAAGATTAACTAAAGGTCATAAGGGAGATTTAGAAGAAGGAATTTTCTTTGCGGGAAAAGACTCTTGGAGAATAGATTCTATAAAATCAACTAAAGAGATAATGACTGATTTTAAAAAAATATTTAAAATTTAAAAAAAACAGTTGACGTTTTTTGTTCTCTATGTTATTATTTATCTTGTCCACGACGAAAAGCGTGAACGAAAGAAATAGGACATTAACAACAGAATAGAGAAGTAATCTAATAAATCTTTGAACTAAATTAGTTCAGAAAATTCAGAGTAATCTGACATCGCTTAGACAGCG
>JBOFTG010000002.1:0-7253 GCA_051651945.1 Fusobacteriaceae bacterium
GTGGTGAAAATGAAAAATATGTTGGAGCTTCAATATCTGAAATGGCTAAAATTATGAGAAGTTTAGGAGTGAAAAAAGCATTGAATCTTGATGGTGGAGGATCTTCTGAGATGGTTATTGAAGGAGAGATAACAGGAAAGCCATCTGATGAAACCGGTGAGAGAAAGGTGGGAGATGCGATTATATTTTTAGATTAAAAAAAAGATAGAAAAAGAGTTTTACCTCATTTTTCTATCGCTTTGAACTTTTCCATCAAAAATAGATATAACCCGATCACATTTTTCGGCTATAGCTAAATCGTGGGTAACTATGACAAAAGTTGTTCCCATATCATGATTTATCTTTCTCAGAAGTTGGTAGGTTTGATCAGTTGTCTCGCTGTCCAAGTTACCAGTTGGTTCATCAGCCAAAACTATCTTAGGAGAGTTGATAAGTGAACGAGCGATAGCGGCTCTCTGCTGTTGCCCACCAGATATCTCACGAGTGCTACTGTTCATCTTAGAACCCATACCGATAAAATTAATTATCTCTTCGGCTCTTTTTTCAACATCTGGAAGAAGGGTTTTTTTATTACCTATCCAAGCTGGGATAAGTACATTTTCTTTAACTGTAAACTCTGGAAGCAGATGGTGAAACTGAAATATAAAACCAAGAGATCTATTACGAAAATCAGCTAGCTCATTTTTTGAAAACTTTGAGATATCATCTCCATAGTATAGTATAGAACCTGAAGTTGGTGTATCTAATGCTCCTATAATATTCAGTAGAGTTGTCTTTCCACTTCCACTAGGACCGATAATAGCTGTAAATTCATTTTCATAAAACTGAAGGTTTATATCTTTTAAAACAGCAGTTTCGTTGTCACCAGTACCATAACTTTTATTGATATTTTTTAATTCTAAAATTAATTTATTATCTTTTTTCATATCTGCCCCACTTTATCTATTTTTTACCTACCTAGCTATTATACATATATTTTTTCTTATCTTCAAGAGATTATCTGTATAATAGATATAGATATCCCATACTTAAAATGAGTGATTGAAAAACAACTAAAGTTCCAAATTTCAAAAATTTAACAAAACTAATCTGAATATTATCTTTTCCAGCTAAACTTACGCCAACCAGATTACAAGCACTTCCGACAATTGTCATATTACCTCCAAAACAAGCTCCAAGAGAGAGAGACCACCAAAACATTTCAGTATTTCCTTCAAAAGTTGGAATTATCTCTCTTATAATTTTTAGGAAAGAGAGTGTAAAAGGAACCGATCCCAAAAGTGGAGATAGAAAAGTTGAAACAATCAATATCACCTGAGTTGTAAGAGGTTTACTTCCCTCTGTAAGATGTAGAAGAAGAGAGGCTCCGTGGCTCATAATACCAAGATTTTCAACTCCATCTACAACGATAAATAACCCTCCAAAAAAGAAGAGAGTATCCCACTCAACTTTTTGAAAAAGATGCTCGGGATTTTTCTTTGTAATTAGCATAAGAAGAGAAGCTCCACTCATAGCGATAGCGGCAAGCCCCAGATGGGTTACGGCATTTGTTAAAAACCCTACAAGCACAAGAGAAAACAAAAGAAGAGCTTCGTTCATAAGTTTTCTATCTTTAATAGCTCTACTGGCATCGAGCTCCATAATAACAGCTTTAAGTTCACTTGAGATAACCATCTCTTTTTTTGTATAAAAATATGCTGTAATTAGGAGAACGGCAAGATTTAAAAGTGCAATTGGTCCTTGATGTAAAATAAAAGCATTAAACCCCAAACGAGCAGCGGCAGCTATGATAAGATTGGGTGGATCTCCTATAAGTGTTGCAGTTCCACCAATATTAGCTGCGAATATCTGAAGCATAATAAATGGAAACGGATCCACTTTTAGCTGACGAGCTAGAAGTATAGATAGTGGAACCATAAGAAGAACTGTGGTAACATTATCCAGAAAAGCCGAACTAACAGCAGACATAATCCCAAGATAAAGAAAGGTCTTCATAGGATCGCCTTTTGCAAATTGAGCTATCTTGATAGCTGACCATTGAAAAAATCCACTTTCTGATAATATCTCAACTATCATCATAAGCCCAACCAATAATAGAAGTATCTCAAGATTGTTTCCAATAGATTTAAGTGCACTATGCTCATCTAATATCCCCGTTAGAATCATAGCACCAGCTCCAAGCATCGCTACAAGTGGCTTAGAATACCTATCTTTGATGATGTGATAAAAAGTAAAAATAAAAATACTAATCCCTAAAAAAAATTTCATAATAAAAATCCTCCCCTGTAGAAAAAACATACATATATATAATATCACTTTTTTCGTAAGGGTCAATATGTTTTGGACAAAATCCGATATATATGTTATAATTGGAACAGCATACAAAATTAAAATTACTATTTAATATATCAAAAGGAGAGTTTTAGCCATGGACGGAAGATTAGAAATCTTAGCAAAAAATCTTGTAAATTACTCAACAAGAGTAAAATCTGGGGAAAAAGTTCTTATTGAAGCTGTAGGAGATGAGCCTAGAGATTTAGTAAAAGCACTTGTAAAAGAGATTCACAAAGTTGGAGGGATACCTTTTGTAACTTTAAAAGACAACTCTGTGTTAAGAGCACTTCTGAATAACAGCAGTGAGGAGCAGTGGAAACTAACTGCTAAATATGAGCTTGAGAGAATGAAAGATATGGATGCATATATAGCTATAAGAGGAGCGGATAACTCAACTGAGCTTTCAGATGTAGAATCTAGCAAGATGAAAAAATATATGGATTATTTTATGAAACCAGTTCACTTAAGTGAAAGAGTAAACAACACTAAATGGGTGGTGCTGAGATATCCAAATAATTCGATGGCACAACTTGCAAATACATCTCTTGAATCATTTGAAGATTTCTACTTCAATGTATGTAATCTTGATTATGCAAAGATGGATAAGGCTATGGACTCTCTTATAACTGTACTTAATAAAACAGACAAGATAAGAGTAACAGGACCTGGAACAGATATCAGTTTCTCTAAAAAAGATATCCCATCTGTTAAGTGTTCAGGGCTTAGAAATATACCTGATGGAGAGGTTTATACAGCTCCAGTTAAAAACTCTGTAAATGGAAAGATAAGCTATAATACTCCATCAATCTATCAAGGATACACATATGAGAATATAGTATTTGAATTCGAAGATGGAAAGATAGTAAATGCCGTTGCTAACAATTCAGAGAAAATCAATGCAGTTTTAGATACAGATGAGGGAGCAAGATTTATAGGGGAGTTTGCAATAGGTGTAAATCCATACATTCTAAAACCTATGAAAGATACTCTTTTTGATGAGAAGATAGCTGGAAGTATCCACTTCACACCTGGACAAGCTTACAAAATCGCAGACAATGGAAACAACTCAAATATCCACTGGGATCTTGTACTTATCCAAAGAGCTGACTTTGGTGGAGGGGAGATCTATTTTGATGATGTTTTAGTAAGAAAAGATGGAATCTTCGTAATCCCTGAGTTAGAGTGTTTAAACCCAGAGAATTTAAAATAATAGTAAAACCTCGGTAACTTTTGGATACCGAGGTTTTTTATTGAGAATTTTAGATTTTTTTGTATATCTCCAGATATTCTAGAGCTGATTTGTCCCATGAGTTGTCAGCTTTCATACCTCTTTTCATAATACCTCTCCATCCATTTTTATCTTTTTGGAAGATATCTGTTGCATATTTAAGAACATGAAGCATATCGTGAGCGTTGTAGTTTGTGAAACTAAACCCTGTTCCCTCATCGGTATATTCGTTAAAAGGTTTTACAGTATCGTGAAGACCACCTGTTTCACGAACAACTGGAACAGTACCATATCTCATAGCTATTAGTTGAGATAGCCCACAAGGCTCGAAAAATGATGGCATAAGTAGCATATCAGAACCAGCGTAGATCTCTTTTGCTAAGATATGGTTGAATCCGATAATAGAAGCTACTCTTCCAGGATGCTCAAAACTTTTTCTTTTGAAAAACTCCTCGTACTCATGTTCACCGTTACCTAAAAGAAGAAATTGTGCATCCGTTTCATGTATTAGTGTATCAAGTACCGCCATAATAAGATGTATACCTTTTTGTCTATCCAGTCTTGAGATAAGTGAGATAATAGGTTTTGTAGAATCCACTTCTAACCCCATTTTATCTTGAAGATATCTTTTATTTAGATATTTATTATCCAATTTTTTTTCAGAATATATAAACTTGATATCGCTATCATCTTTTGGATTGAAAAGATCATAGTCCACTCCGTTTACTATTCCACGGAGTTTTTTGCTATGGTGTTGAAAAAGACCATGAAGTTTCTCACCATAGAAAGGTGTCTTAATTTCTTCGGCGTATGTTTGACTTACTGTAGTTATGAAATCACAGTAGTTTACTCCAGCTTTCATAAAAGAGATATCATCATGAAACTTTATACCCTCATCATGGAAGTAGATTTTTGAATCAAGCCCAAGAGTCCAGATAAGGTTGTCATATGGAAATACACCTTGGAATCTTAGGTTGTGAATAGTGAATAAAGTTTTTATATTGGAATTTTGGTATCTTTTCATATCTTCTAAAAAGAGTGGAACCATACCTGTATGCCAATCGTTACAATGTATGATGTCAGGTGTGAATCCTGTGATAGATATACTCTCTAAAACAGCTTTTGAGAAAAACCCAAATCTCTCACAATCATCCATCTCGCCATAGAGATTGGTTCTTGAGAAATAATTTTCATTATCTACAAAATAGTAAGTTATCCCCCCATAGTTGTATTCCTCTATTCCAAGATACTCATCTCTCCAAGCAAGTTTTACAAATTTACTTCCCAGATGTTTCATATCTTTTCTAAACTCCCAAGGTATCTGGATATATTTAGGAATAATAACCCGGATATCTGCCCCAAGTTTTTTTAAAGCTTTAGGAAGAGCATAAGCCACATCGGCTAGCCCTCCTGTTTTTATAAAAGGGTATGCTTCAGAAGCTGCAAGTAGAACTTTTAGCTGTTTACTCATGTTTGTCACCCTTAATCATATTATCCCATAAGTTTTTATTGAGTGCAGAACTTTTCTCTATAACCAAAGGATAAGCTGGAGATGAGTTAAGCTGTAATCCATCAACTATAGTATTTCCCTTGTCTACTATAAGAGAACGGAGATGAGCACCAGATTTAATTATACAGTTTTGCATAATAACACAGTTTTCAACTACTGCCCCTTTCTCAACTGTAACTCTTCTACCGATAACCGAGTTACGAACAGTACCCATAATCTGACAACCATTTGAAATCATCGAATTTTCCACAGAGCAATCTTTTTTAAATAGGGTAGGAGGAGTATCCTTTCTCTTTGTATAGATTGGAAGTTCTGGACGGAAAAGATCATCTGTTATCGGATGGAAAAGCAGATCCATATTGAAATCATAGTAATCTTTAACAGATTTTATCTGAGCCACATATCCAGAATATCCAAATCCTTTAGTTTTTATATCTGGGATATTTCTTATGATAAGCTCTTTTAAACATCCATACTCGTTACGCTCAATCTGTTTACCCATAAGGCTTATAAGAAGTTTTTTACTGATTACAAAAGCACCAAGAGAGATGTTTTGCTCTTTACTGAAAAGTAAATTTATCCCCATTCCACTAACTGATCCATCACCATCTAGATTTACCGTTGCAGCTTGGTAAAATTTTTCACCGATGTTATCAACATGTTTATAGACAACTGTAAGCTCTCTGTCGTCACTCTCATGTTCATCAAATACCTTTTTAAAATCTATATTGTAGATCATGTCACTTGACATGATAAGGACATTTTTTTGTTTGCTACGATAGAAATAGTTCAAGTTTGTTTCAAAATCACGAACTCTCGAATCTGTCTGTCTGCTGTTATATTTCTCTAGAAAAAATATTCCACCGTTTTTTCTATCCAGATCCCATGGAGCACCTGTACTCACATGATCTGTAAGAGATGAACTATTTTTAAGACTACCTATAATACCAACATTTGATATCCCAGAGTTTACAGCATTTGAAAGATGGAAATCTATAAGTCTATAACGACCACCAAGAGGTAGACTGGCATGAGTTCTCTGTTTCACAAGAGATTTCATATCATCCAAGGGATTTTCTAAAAGTATAAGTGCCATGTAATTATTTAACATTGTTATCTCCACCTCCAACTATCTCTCCAGAAGCGATAACTCTTATTTCATCTTCGCTCTCTAGTTTAGTACCTTTTTTTATTACTACATCATCTGCAAGTATAAGCTTTTGAATCACTACATCATCCTCAATTATACTATTTTTCATAACCACAGAGTCTATAACTTTACTACCTTTTCCAATCTTAACTCCAGAGAAGATAACAGAGTTACGAACCTCTCCTTGAATCTCACACCCCTCATCTATAAGTGAGTTTGAAACTTTAGCAGTAGGAGCTAAATATTGTGGTGGATAGCTTTCCATACGTGTATATATTTTCCACTTTTCATCAAAAAGATCAAGTGCATTGTCATCTGAGATAAGATCCATATTTGCTTCCCAAAGACTTTTAATAGTTCCCACATCTTTCCAGTAACCTTTGAACGGATATGCAAAAACTCTATGGTTATCTTCTAAATATTTTGGAATAATATTTTTTCCGAAATCATGCTCGGAATTCTCATCTTTTGAATCTTCGATAAGAGCTGCTTTAAGAGTTTTCCAGTTGAATATATAGATTCCCATAGATGCAAGATCACTTTTTGGATTTGCAGGTTTCTCATCAAACTCATAAACTGAAAAATCATCATTTGTATTCATTATCCCAAATCTTGAAGCCTCAGCCATAGGAACTTTTAAAACAGAGATTGTAACTTCTGCACGATTTTTCTTATGGAAACGTAACATAGCTGCATAATCCATTTTGTAGATATGATCTCCAGATAAGATAAGTATATATTCTGGGTTGTGCTCATCTATATATGGTATATTTTTAAATATCGCATCAGCTGTACCTTCAAACCAGCTTCCACCTTGGATAGTTGTATGAGGCTGAAGCACTGTAACCCCGCCATTTTTTCTGTTTAGATCCCAAGGTGCTCCATCTCCAATATGTCTATTTAAGATATGAGGCTCATACTGAGTAAGAACTCCCACAGTATCAATCCCCGAGTTTGAACAGTTGCTGATTGTGAAATCTATTATTCTAAATCTTCCACCAAAAGGAACAGCTGGTTTAGCTATTTTTTCA
>JBOFTG010000003.1:0-4830 GCA_051651945.1 Fusobacteriaceae bacterium
TTATGAAAATGATAATCCATGGAAAACACCTATCTGTAACGCCGGCTATGAGACAATATGCTGAAGAAAAAATCGGAAGAGTGGGGAAATATTTCGATAATATATTAGAAATCGATGTTACTCTTTCAGCTGAAAAATTAAAAACAGGACCACATCACACAGCAGAAGCGCTTATCTATATCAATGGATCAGTTATAAAAGGATCTTCGACAGAGACAGATCTTTATGCAGCGATAGATGATGTCTCAGATGTATTAGAAACACAGGTGAAAAAAATAAAAGAAAAAAGAAGAGATGATCAGCATATTGGTCATGTAAAAGGATTGAAATATAATCCAGAGACAAAAATAGTAGAAAAAGAAGCAGTAAGATCAGTTATGTCAACATCACTATCTCCAAGACCTATGGGAATTGAAGAGGCGATACTTCAACTAGAGTGTTTAGGAAGGGATTTCTATGCTTTTACAAATTCTGTGACTGGTGAGATGAATGTAATATATCATAAAGAAAATGGAGATTATGCTCATATAGAACCTAATAAAAAATAATTATAACTATCCCACGCTATTAAATAGTGTGGGATTTTTTAATAATTGGCGTATGAGTTTAAAAAAATAAAAAGTTGTGTTATAATCTATAAATATAACAACTATTTTTTAAGGAGAGATATGGGGGAGATAGTTTACATAACAGGTGGGGCACGAAGTGGCAAAAGTATGTTCGGAGAAAAATATATAGAGAAAAATAGAGGTGAAAGAAAAAAAAAATATATCGCTACTGCAAATATATATGATGAAGAGATGAAAAATAGAGTAGAGAAACATAGAGAACAGAGAGGTTCAGGATGGGAAACAATTGAAAAATATAAAAATATTGTAAAAGAACTCGATGAAAATAATGAAAAAAAGATAATTTTATTAGATTGTATAACAAATTTAGTGACAAATTTCATGTTAGAAGATTTTGAAATAGATTGGAAAAAGATAACAAAAGAGAAATTGCTGGAGATAGAAAAATTAGTTTTAGATGAGTTAAAAGAGATTTTTGAGTATGTCAGAAAAAAAAATCATATTCTAGTGTTGGTATCCAATGAAGTAGGAATGGGAATTGTACCTGACAACCCATTAGCTAGACATTTTAGAGATATAGCTGGAAAAACAAATCAATTTTGTGCCAACGAATCAGATAAGGCATATCTAATAGTTTCCGGTTTCGAAGTAAAATTAAAATAATTGTATAAATTTGGAGGAGAAAATATGAATGGCATAATATCACTTTTTAAATTTACAACTAGGCTTCCTTTAGGAGGCAAAGATGATATAGATTGGGATAAACTTGGAAAAAGCATGAAATTTTTTCCATTAGTAGGTATAGTTCTGGGGATGATTATGTATTTGTCGGCAAAAATTTTGATGATGAGTATTGATTCATCTATTCTGATATCTACATTAGTTGTAATAATGTATGTAGTTTTAACGGGTGGAATACATTTGGATGGTCTGTCTGATACTTTTGATGGAATTTTTAGTTATAGAAGTAAGCAGAGGATGCTTGAGATAATGAAAGATTCAAGAGTAGGTGCTAACGGAGTGATATCTCTTGTTGTGTATTTTATATTATCTGTTGTATTGCTATCGGAACTTGAAACATTGGGGATTGAGATGGGAGCTGTGATACTTATATATCCTGTACTTGGAAGAATGAGTAGTGCTCTTAATTGTGCTGCATCGGAATACGCTAGAAGCAGTGGAATGGCCAAAGCTTTTGTTGAAAATACATCATACAAAGATTTTATTATTTCGTTCACAATATCTTTAGCATATGTTTTTGGTGTTATAAAATATTTTGAACTTCCTATTAGTATGATTATGACAGTGCCTGTAACAGCTATACTCTCATATTATTTTGCAAGAGTTATGAAGAGAAAGATAGGAGGAGTAACTGGAGATACTTTAGGGGCAGTTCTTGAATTATCACAAATAGTATCAATCTTATCATTATATTTTTTAGTTTAAAGGGGTAAAATGGGGAAACTTATACTTATAAGGCATGGGGAGACAGAATTAAATAGGGAAAAAAAATTCTTTGGTTGGTTGGATCCGCCATTAAATGATAAAGGTAAAATTCAAGCTTTGTTAGCTGGCAAAAAAATGGAGAAAATTTTATTAGGAAGAGAAAACATAAAAATTTATATTAGCCCACTAAAAAGATCTGTGGAAACATATGAAGAGATGAAGTTGGGAAGGTATCCAAAAGAGATAATCCATGATTTAAAAGAGATAAATTTTGGCATTTTTGAAGGATTGTCTTACGAACAAATATTAAAAAAATATCCGGATGAGAGTAAGATAGCTTTCTCAAAGTGGGAAGATTATAATTTCGAAACTGGAGAGTCTCCTAAAGATTTACAAAAAAGAGCAATATCATTTATAGAAAAAAGTATAGATAAGAATAAAACAAATATAATAATATCACATTGGGGAGTTATCAATGCGATACTTAGTTATTTTTTTTCGAAAGATTTGGAAGCATACTGGAAATTTTCTCTTAAAAATGGAGGAATAGCTCTACTGGATTTCAATGAGGGATTTCCTGTATTAGAAGGATTTAATATAGGAGAATGGGATGAATAGAGTTGAAAAAATTTTAACTGAAATAAAAGAGATAGATTATAGTTTTTGCAAAAATATGGAGCAAAAATTAGATAGTAAGATGAAACCATTAAAAAGTCTTGGAGTTTTAGAGGAGTTGGCTATAAAAATAGCTGGAATTACAAGAAATATAGAATATGAAATAGATAAAACACTTCATATTGTAGTTTCAGCAGATAATGGAATAGTTGAAGAGGGAATTTCATCATGTCCTACTGAATACACAAGAATAGTATCGGAAGCGATGTTGAGTAAGGTTGCAGCTATAGGTATATTGTGTGATAACTTAGGTGTAGATTTAAAGTTAATTGATGTAGCTATAGATGGAGAGATAAAGCGAGAATATGAGAATCTTATCCGAGAAAAGATAAGTTATGGAAGTGAAAATTTTATAAACCAACCTGCTATGACTCGACTTGAATGTGAAAAAGCTATTGAGTTAGGGATAAGTGTGATAGAACAACATTCTCAAGATTACTCTCTTTTTTCTAATGGTGAGATGGGGATAGGAAACACAACTACATCTTCAGCTATCTTATATGCACTAACTCATGGAAATATAGATGAGATTGTTGGAAGAGGTGGAGGATTATCTGATTTAGCTTTAGATAAAAAAAAGAGAATCATTATAGAGTCGTGTGAAAAATATAAGTTGTTCGATAAAAGTCCGATAGATATACTTGCAACTGTTGGAGGATATGATATAGCTACAATGACAGGAATGTATCTAGGAGCAGCAGCAAAAAAAAAACCGATGATAGTTGATGGGTTCATCTCTGCTGTAGCTGTTCTTTTAGCTGTTAGAATTGAACCTAAAGTGAGAGATTATATAATAATGTCTCATCAAAGCGAAGAACCTGGGATGGAGATTATTTTAAAAGAACTATCATTAGATGTTCCATTACATATGAAAATGAGGTTAGGAGAAGGCACTGGAGCTGTTTTTTTGCACAATATAGCAAGGTGTGCAATGGATATAGCGAAGAAGATGAAGACTAAAGAAGAGGTTTATGGTTTAATAAGATAGGAGGGAATTCATGGTTAAAAGTGAGGAGAATCAAAATCTTGGACATCGAGAGAGATTGCGACAAAAATATATTAATTCTGGGATTAAAGGGTTTCATCATAGCTATGAACAACTAGAATTTTTACTTACTTTTATTTTCAAGCAGAGAGATGTAAAACCTTTAGCAAAATCTCTTATTGAAAAATTTCATACCTTAGAAGGGGTTATAAGTGCTGATATAAATGAATTAAAATCTATAAAAGGTATAGGAGACAATACAGCTTTATTTTTTAAGTTTTTAGGTGATTTTCATGGAGTTATTTTTCATGAGAATAATAAAACAAAAAAACATGATATTGAAACTATTACAAGTAAAAAAGAGCTGCTATCTTATTTGAAAAATATGATAGGATTTACAGATAGAGAGAATTTTTTTGTAATTTTTCTCAACTCTGCAAATCAAGTTATAGATACACCTGATTTGAGAAGCGGAACTATATTTGAAGGAACATTAGATAGAAGTGCTGTTTATGCTCGAGAAATCATAAAAAAAATTACGGAACAAAATAGAGTTTTAGAGGAAAAATTAGAGAGGGAAATCTCTCTAAAGTATGAGGAAAATGGTGAGGTGAGAGAGGTAACAGCTAAAAAAATAATAGAAAATGCTTTTAAAAATAGAGCTAAATCTGTTATACTTGCACATAATCATCCAAGCAATAATGTAAGACCGTCCAAAAGTGATATAGAGGTTACTAGGGGAATGAAAGAAGCTTTAAATCAGGTAGAGATAAGACTTTTGGATCATATAATAATAGGAAGAGATTCCCATTTTAGTTTTTTAGAAGAGGGATTGATAGAATACTGAAGAATTTAGGAGGATATTTTGGAGAAGATAGAAAACATAAAAGATATTGAGGTTGTAGAATCTAATATTGAGCAAGAAGAGAAAAAAGAGGATACTTTTTATAAAGTTTTAGGAGTTATGTTTGAGATAACTAAAAAAAGATATTATTTTGAGGTTGTTGATGAAACAGAATATAAAAAAGGTGACAGAGTAGTTGTGGATACGGTTAGAGGAAAAGAGATAGGTCTTGTATATGGTAAACCTATGATGCTTGCTGAAAGAGTTTTAGTTCTACCTCTTAAACCAGTTTTGAAAAAAGCTTCAGAGGA
>JBOFTG010000004.1:0-5945 GCA_051651945.1 Fusobacteriaceae bacterium
CATAATACATTGCGAAGAGCAAAGGCGATTTTTTTTTTCGCCTTTTTTTGTTTAAAAAATTTATCAGGAGGACAAAAATTATGAAAATTGGATTCGATCACAACAAATACCTTGAGGAGCAATCAAAGTATATCTTAGAAAGAGTAAATAACTTTGATAAGCTTTATTTAGAGTTTGGAGGAAAGCTACTTTTTGATCTTCATGCAAAAAGAGTATTACCTGGTTTTGATGAAAATGCAAAAATTAAACTTTTACATAAATTAAAAGAGAAAGTTGAAGTGGTTATCTGTGTATACTCTGGAGATATCGAGAGAAACAAGATTCGTGGAGACTTTGGAATAACTTATGATATGGATGTACTTAGACTTATAGATGACCTTAGAGGTTACGAGCTAGAGGTTAACAGTGTTGTAATAACAAGATACAACTCTCAACCAGCAACTAAAGTTTTCATAAACAAATTGGAGCAGAGAGGGATAAAAGTATACAAACACAGATCTACACAGGGATATCCTCACGATATAGATACAATAGTAAGTGATGAGGGATATGGAAAAAATCCATATATTGAAACTACAAAACCTATCGTGGTTGTAACAGCTCCAGGACCTGGAAGTGGAAAACTTGGAACTTGTCTTAGCCAACTTTACCATGAGTCAAAAAGAGGAAATACAGCTGGATACTCAAAATTTGAGACTTTCCCAGTATGGAATGTACCACTAAAGCACCCACTAAATATTGCTTATGAGTCAGCTACTGTAGATTTAAAAGATGTAAACATGATAGATCCATTCCACCTAGAGGCATATAACGAGGTGGCTATAAACTACAACCGTGATATCGAGGCTTATCCTCTTCTTAAAAAGATAATAGAGAAGATAACAGGAAAAGAATCTATGTACAAATCACCTACTGATATGGGAGTTAACCGTGTTGGATTTGGAATTATTGATGATGAGGTAGTAAGACATGCTTCTGAGCAAGAGATTATCAGAAGATATTTTAAAACAGCTTGTGAGCATAAAAAAGGATATATAGATAAAGAGGCTTTAGATCTATCTTTTAGAATTATGAATGATTTAGGATTAACTGAGGGAGATAGAAAAGTTGCTGGAGTTGCTCGTCAAAATCTTGAAAAGATAAAAGCATCTTCACATAGCTGTGATATTCAATCCTCTGTTGCATTAGAGCTTCCAGATGGAACTATGGTTACAGGAAAGCACTCAGATATAATGGATGCACCATCTGCTGCGATACTTAATGCCATTAAAACTTTGGCAGGTTTAAGTGATGAGATGCACCTTATATCTCCACTTATCTTAGACCCTATCCTTAAACTTAAATCAAAAACTTTTAAAAACAAGGTAAAATCTTTAGATTGTGAAGAGGTTCTTATTGCTCTGTCTATCTGTGCTGCAACAAATCCAATGGCACAAGCTGTTATGGATAAGTTATCTCTTCTAAAAGGTTCACAAGCTCACTCTACAACAATTCTTGGAAAGAATGACGAGCAGACATTTAGAAAACTTGGTGTAGATATCACTTGTGATCCAGAGTTTCCAACGGAAAACCTTTACTACAATGAGTAATTACTTGGCTTACCTCGAAACTCCTATTGGAATCTTGGAATTTCGAGGAGATGAAGATTATCTTCTCTCTGTATTTTTTGTAGAAGAAAAAAGCGAAGTTGAAATTTTAAATCAACTTATGGAAGAGGTATTAAGACAATTTTCAAGGTACTTTTCTGGAAAACTTTTTGAATTTAATCTTCCAATAAAATTCAGAGGTACAGATTTTCAAAACCGTGTGTGGACGGAACTTTGTAATATTGGGTATGGCGAGACAATCTCATATAAGGAGCAAGCTATTAGAATAGGTAATCCAAAAGCTTGCCGTGCTGTTGGTGGAGCTAATAGTAAAAATCCACTCAGTATAATAGTGCCCTGTCATAGGGTGATCGGTAGTAACAAAACTTTAACAGGATATGCTGGAGGGCTAAGTAGAAAAGAGTGGCTTCTTCAGCACGAAAAAAACCTTACTTGAAAAAGTAGGGTTTTTTCTTGTGATTTTTTAATTCATGGTGTATAATAATCTTAATTCTTTAAGGAGGTACTGTTTATGAGTAGTAGGTACTATTCGCTTAGTGAATGCTTGGTTGATAAATTCGAACATAAAACATACAAGGTTAGCTTGGATGCTGGGATGAATTGTCCGAATAGAGATGGTAAGTTAGGCAGAGGTGGATGTATATTTTGTAGTGATAGTGGAAGTGGAGAGTTTACAGCTGATCGTAGACAAACTATCTATAATCAGATTGAAGATCAACTTCAGTTTATTAGTAGAAAATTTCCAACTGGAAAAGTCATAGCTTATTTTCAAAATTTTACAAATACTTATGGTGACCCAAAATATTTAAGAGAGGTATTTTATGAGGCTTTAAGTCACCCGAGGGTGGTTGGTATAGCTATCGCCACAAGACCAGATTGTCTAGGTGAGGAAATACTTGATCTTTTAGAAGAAATAAGTAAAAAACATTTTATCTGGATTGAACTTGGGCTTCAAAGTTGGGATGATTATGTAGCCAGTAAGATAAATCGTGGTTACAGCCGAGATGTCTATTCTGAATCTTGTAAAAATCTAAAAAAAAGAGGGATAAAATTTGTAACCCATATAATAGTTGGGCTTCCATATGGAGATGAAAATGACTCTTTAGAAACTGCAAAGTTTGCTGTGAAGTGTGGAACTTGGGGAATCAAAATTCACAGTCTTTACGTAATGAAAAACAGCAGATTAGAAAGGGAGTTTCGTGAAAATAGTTATCACTCTATCTCTCTTGAAACATATGTTCAGAGGGTAGCTGATATCCTTGAAAATATTCCAAAAAATATTGTGATTCACAGATTAACTGGGGATTGTGATAAAAATGAGCTTTTAGAACCTCTATGGAGTGGTAATAAGATAAATGTATTAAATAGTATCGAAAAAGAGCTTAAAAGAAGAGGGAGTTATCAGGGGAAAAAATTGGAGGAGTAATATGAGTATTCTGATTAAATTAAAAGAGATGAAAGATAATTTTTCAAAAACTGATGAAAAGATAGCTGATTATGTAAGTTGTAACCTCACTAAGATGAGACTTATAAATACCTATGAACTTGCAGAAAGTGCCGGTGTTAGTCAAGCTTCTATTGTTAGATTTGCAAAAAAACTTGGATTTTCAGGTTTTCCTGAATTCAAGATATCACTAGTCGAAGATGTTAGAGGTGAGTTCTCTGAAGAGAGAGTTGAACTTATAGATAAAGAGATAAGAGCGGAAGATAAGATTCGTGATATTGCAAAAAAACTTCTTAGTAAAAATATAATATCTCTTGAGAACACATTAAAGATAATTGACTTTAACAATTTGGATAGTGCTATTTTAAAAATTAAAAATGCTAGAAAAATCCTAATTATTGGTGCTGGATCGTCAGCTATAGTAGGGAAATATTTTCAAGCTAAACTACTAGAACTTGGCTTAGAAGCTATTTTTGAATTTGATCAACACATACAGATGTTAAATATTGCAAGGCTAGATTCGAGAGATGTGGCTTTTGTTATATCACAAAGCGGAAAAACGATAGATACATATACTATGACAAAAAAACTTCGTAGCAGAGGAGTTAAGATTATCTCTCTTACAAATATGGCAGATAATCCAGTTAAATCAATATCTGATATATCACTTTGGACAGTTGCAGACTCGAGTGCTATGACTTCAACTTTTACTCATAGAATAGCTCAGCTCTCTCTTCTAGATATAATATATGTAAAACTTATGATTGATGATAAAAAAATGGCTGAAAAATTGATAGATAATGCTTTTCAGATGACAGAGGATATGAAACTTATTTAAAAAATAAATTTTAATAAAAACTTGGGAGGAAACAATGAGAGTAATAATCACAGAAAAATCTATACAGGATTGGGCAGCGGTATATGTAGCAAACAAAATTTTGGATTTTAATCCAACTCCGGAGAAACCTTTTGTATTGGGATTACCAACAGGGTGAACACCTCTTGCAATGTACAGAAAGCTTATCAAGTTTTGTAACGATGGAGTAATATCATTTCAAAATGTAATCACATTTAATATGGATGAGTATGTTGGACTTAGCCCAGAAAATGATCAGAGTTACCACTACTACATGCATGAAAATTTCTTTAAACATATAGATATCAAAGCTGAGAATATAAATATATTAAACGGAATGGCAGAGGATTATACTGCTGAGTGCCAAAGATACGAGGATAAGATTGCATCAGTAGGAGGGATTCATCTTTTCCTTGGTGGAATAGGTCCAGATGGACATATAGCTTTTAATGAGCCAGGATCTTCACTTGCTTCAAAAACTAGAGACAAAGAGCTTACTATGGATACAATTATTGCAAATGCAAGATTCTTTGGTGGAGATTTAAATGCTGTTCCTAAACTTTCACTAACAGTTGGAGTGGGAACTATCCTTGCTGCTGAAGAGGTTCTTATCATGGTAAACGGATACAACAAAGCTAGAGCACTTCGTCAAGCTATTGAAGAGGGAGTTAACCATATGTGGACAATCTCAGCTCTTCAACTTCACAGAAAAGGTATCATAGTTTCTGATGAGGATGCATGTGCAGAGATTAAAGTTGGAACATACAGATACTTTAAAGATATCGAGCAGAAATTCTTAGACTCTGACAAGTTAACAGCTGATCTTTATGCAAGAGTAGGAAAGAGAGGATAGGAGGAATTATGTACGCTATAACAAATGGAAAAATTTTTGATGGAGAGAGATTCCTAAATGGAAAAACTCTAATAGTTGAGGGAAACAAGATTCTTAATATTGTAGATTGTGATAAGTTAGAAGAAAAATACGGAGATATTGAAAAATTAGATGCCAACGGTGGATATGTTACTCCTGGATTTATAGATCTTCAGATAAATGGTTGTGGTGGAGTTCTTCTGAATGACTCTATCACAAAAGAAACTTTAGAGGTAATGCATAAGACAAATCTAAAATATGGATGTACATCTTTTACTCCAACGTTAATAACAACAAGTGATGAGAATATCACATCAGCATTAGAGATGATGAAAAATTACGAGAAGAGAGAGATGAATGGAGTTTTAGGTCTTCATATCGAAGGACCGTTTATTTCGGTTGAGAAAAAGGGTATCCATAATCCTAAATTTATAAGAAAGATGGATCACAACATGCTTCTTAAACTTACTGAAGCTGGTAAAGAGTTAGTTAAGATAATAACTGTAGCACCTGAAAATATAAGTGGAGAGTATATCTCGGAACTTGCAGGTAGTGGGATAAGAGTTGCTCTTGGTCACACTAATGCAACATATGGTCAGATTGAAGAGAAAAAAATATTTGGAATATCTATGGCAACTCACTTGTATAACGGTATGAGCTCTTTTACTCACCGTGAACCTGGAGCTGCGGGAGCTGTTCTTAATATGGATATATCAGCAGGTATAATAGCTGATGGATTCCATTGCCACTATTCGGCAATAGAGATTGCTCACAGAGTTATGGGAGATAGACTATTCTTAGTTACAGATGCAGTTGCTCCAGCAGGAACTGATATGGAGTATTTCTATTTCGAGGGAAATAAAGTTTATCATAAAGATGGAAAATGTTTTGGAGAAGATGGAACACTTGGTGGCTCAGCTCTTACTATGATAGCTGGAGTTCAGAATCTAGTTAAACATGCAAATATAAAACTTGAAGAAGCTATTAAAATGGCGACTCTCTATCCAGCAAAAGCTATAAAAGTTGATGACAGATATGGAAGACTTCAACCAGGATATTTTGCTGATATAGTTCTTATGGATAGTAATCTTGAACTAACAGGAGTTATTGCAAAAGGTATAAGAATGTAAATTAAAGAGCCTTCGGAAACGGAGGCTTTTTTTATGA
>JBOFTG010000005.1:0-3375 GCA_051651945.1 Fusobacteriaceae bacterium
GAATACTTGGAAAAAAAATGGCTATTATCTCCAGAAGAATAAACGGAGTTACAATTTCAGATTATCTTCGTGCAAGATATGACAATGAACTGGTAGTTATACTTGGTTCTGTTGCTATGGTTTTTTTCTTTATGGGAGCCGTAGTAGTTCAATTTATAGGTGGAGCAAGACTTTTTGAAAGTGTAACGGGTCTACCATATTTTTTTGGATTACTGACATTTGCAATAGTAGTAGTTGCATATACAACTATCGGTGGGTTTCGTGCTGTTACATTGACAGATGCTATCCAAGGGGTAGTGATGTTGATAGCGATGGGAATACTTTTTATCTCTCTTCTTAATAAAGGGGGAGGTATGGAGAATATAATGAGAAAAATCTATGAAATAGATCCAAATCTTTTATCACCAACAGCGGGTGGTCAGATTCCAAAACCTTTTATACTCTCTTTTTGGATGTTGGTAGGTATTGGGATTTTAGGTTTGCCACCAACAGCTGTAAGATGTATGGGATTTCGAGATAGTAAGGCTATGCATAGAGCTATGATACTTGGAACATCTGTAGTTGGTCTTTTGATGTTGGGTATGCATCTAGTTGGTTTTATGGGGATAGCAATAGATCCAACTATAGAGATAGGAGATAAAGCAGTTCCGATTTTAGCTATGAAAAATCTTCATCCAATAATAGCTGGAGTTTTTATAGCTGGTCCTTTAGCTGCAATAATGTCGACTATAGATTCTCTACTTATTTTAAGTTCAGCAACTATAATAAAAGATCTTTATATCAGATATATACTGAAAGAAAAAAAAGTTTCAGATAGTAAGATAAAGAAAGTTTCTCAAACTATCTCATTAACTTTTGGAGTAATTGTATTTTTTCTAGCTTTAAATCCTCCAAAACTTCTTGTTATGCTGAACTTGATGTTTTTAGCAGGTCAAGAGGCTATATTTTTCTGTCCAATAATATTTGGTCTTTATTGGAGACGGGCAAATGCAACAGGAGCTCTATCAGCAATGGCAGTAGGATTTGGATCGTATCTCTTTCTTTTTATTAAAGATATAAAGATATTTGGTACTCATCCAATAGTTCCGGTTATATTTTTTGCGATAATAGCTTTTGTAGTAGGTTCACTGCTAGGAAAACCTACACCAGAAGATAAATTGAAAATTTTCTTTGAGGATGAAGAAAATCAATAGGGGGAAATATGTTTCAAGATTATTTAAAAGCTCTGTCACTAATACTTTTTGCTGAGATGGGAGATAAAACTCAGATAATAGCGATGACTTTTGCGATGAGATATGCCATGAAAGATATACTTTTAGGAGTAGCTTTAGGAGCTGGTTGCAACCATGCTATAGCGATAGTTTTAGGAACAGTGTTAACTAAGTTTATAAATGTAGATTTTTTGCAACTGATAGCTGGAATGGTATTTGTAGTTTTTGCTATGCTCTCTTTAAATACAGAAGATGATGACGAAGATGATGAAAAGAGTAGACAGATGAGCCCTATTTTCACGGTAGCCTTTGCTTTTTTTATGGGAGAGTTAGGAGATAAAACTCAAATCTCTGCATTAACACTCTCTTTAGACAGTAGTAACCCAATTTTTATACTTTTAGGAACAACTTCTGGAATGGTTCTCACAAGTCTTTTAGGAATAATTATAGGAATTAAGCTTGGAAAAAAAATCCCAGAGTTTCATTTGAAAGTTGGAGCTTTTGTAATATTTCTTATTTTCGGAATTGAGAAGTTTATAAATTCACCATACTTCTCATATTTTGGAAGAGAGATGGGTTACCTTGGTATTATGATAATAACTATTTTTGGATTTATGAGATTTTACAAGTTTTACCAATTTGAAAAATATGAACCTAAAACATCTTTGAGAACACATGCTGATGAACTTTATAAGGTTAAACATGCAATCGCGAAGAGTTTAGATGAGATGTGTCTTAATAACAACTCGTGTAAAGATTGTGTGGGAGAGGGTTGTATTGTAAATTATATGAAGCAGATTACAGATGAATCAATAAATAAAAGTGAAAAACTTGATGAGGAAAACCTCTCAGATATGACGCATCTACTTGTCCATAATGCACACGAAAAAGCAACTGCCCAAGAGATTTTAAAAGAATTGGATGTGTATTTAGAAAAATTTCCATCTGAAAAAGAAAATATTTATATTGAAGAGATTCAAAAAGCTTCTGAAAAAATAATTTCAGAAGAGTAAACTCTTGAATTTTATTTTAAAACATGGTAATATAGTTTTGTAATGGCTTCTTAGCTCAATTGGATAGAGCATCTGACTTCGGATCAGAGGGTTATGGGTTCGAACCCTGTAGGGGCCGCCATGAATAAAATTATTTCGTCATCATTTTTGATGGCGATTTTTTTATAAAAATATTACAAAAGGAAGTGAATTAGAATCTATGATGAAGAATAGTAATTTAAATGATATTTTGGAGTTTAATAAAAGTTTTGTTAAAAATGAAGATTATAAAAAATACAATACCACAAAACATCCAGATAGAAAAATGGTAATTGTTTCATGTATGGATACCAGACTCACAGAGCTATTACCTCAAGCTATGTCTATAAAAAATGGAGATGCAAAAATCATAAAAAATGCTGGAGGAGTTATAGTTCATCCTTTTGGAAGTGCGATGAGAAGTATATTAGTTTCTATCTATGAATTTGATGTAAATGAGATATATATTGTTGCCCATGAAGAGTGTGGAATGTGCAACTTAGATACCGAAGATATAGTTCAAAAGATGAAGAAAAAAGGGATATCGGATGTAATAATAAATACTCTGAATAATTCTGGAATAGATGTTAAAGAGTGGCTTCATGGATTTTCATGTGTTGAAGAGTCACTTAGGAAAAGTGTTGCAATAGTGAGAAATCACCCTCTTCTTCCTGAAAATGTTGCTGTTCATTCATTGATAATAAATCCGACAACTGGAGAGCTAAGATTGATAGAAGATGGTTGCAAAATCTAAAAAAAATAAAATCTTTTAAAAGGGAGAGGAGTTATTCTCCCTTTTGTTGATTGAAATTTTAATAAAGACAGATTGGAAAAGATATGGTATAATTTAAGGTAAACGCAGATTATGGAGGTAATTATGGAAAACAAGATAAACTTACTTAACTTAACAAAAAAAGAATTAGAGAATTTAGTAGTAGAAAATGGAATGAAGAAATTTTATGCAAAGCAGATTTATCAATGGCTACACCAAAAGATGGCAAGAGATATCAATGAGATGACTAACATATCTCTAAAAGACAGAGAGAAACTTTTAGAAGTTTCATACATACCACTTCTTAATTTAGTAAAATATCAAGAGTCAAAAATAGATTATACAGAAAAATTTCTATTTC
>JBOFTG010000006.1:0-7091 GCA_051651945.1 Fusobacteriaceae bacterium
TTGTATCTTACAATGAAAAAATGAACAATCTTGACAGAACTATACTAAAACTTCCTTTAGAAGACAATAATTCTTGGAAATCTAGCGATTATTCTTTTAATATAATGAGTTATGATCAAAAAAACATTACTGTTTCACAAGAATTTGATGGTGGGAAAATAGAAACAACTTATGAGGCTGATTTGGGCATGAGTAATGAAGTTTTTTATTCAGAAGGATTTGAAAAGCATTCTAAACTAATTGAAAAAGAATTAGATATTTAATTTAGGAGGAGATTATGTCAAAGAAATTAAAAGTAAAAGTTATTGTTACACGTGAAGAACATACTTTAGAAACTCAAGTTAACGAATTTATAAATGGACGAGATATTCAAAACATTCAATACTCAACCACTTATAATGGTGCAAGTCCTATCTCTTATTACTCTGTAACTTTTTCAACAATGATCACCTATTACGAATAAGAAAAAAGCTGATTAGTTAAATTATTCTAATCAGCTTTTTTTATTTTTTTTTCAAAGAGTAAAATCAGCTCTTTTTTCAAATCGAAAATATTTTTTGAATTTTCAATACAGTAATCTGATTTCTGTTTTTTATTTTCAAGACTCTCTTGAGAATCGATAATTTTTTCAGCTAAATCTTGAGAATTTTTATCTCTTTCAATCACTCTTTTTATCTGAATCTCTCTATTAGTGTATATCAAAACTATTTTATCACATAGATATTCAAGCTTAGCCTCGAAAAGAAGTGGAATATCGAAAATAACTATTTTCTCTAAAACACTATTTTTTTTTATTTTTTCAAACTCTTTTATCACTATTGGATGAACTATAGCATTAAGTTTTCTAAGCTTATCTTTATCCGAAAAAGCTATCTCTCTTAAAATTTTTCTATTCACTTCTCCAGTATTATCAAAAACAATCTCTCCAAACTCTTTTTTTATTTTTTTTTTACACGACTCCTGCTTTAAAGCTTCATGTGCAATTGTATCAGCATCATAAATCTCATATCCCATCTCTCTTAAAATTCTGCTAGCTGTTGATTTTCCAGAAGCTATTCCTCCTGTTAGACCCAATATCATAATCTACTTCCTTTACTCTAGAATTAGAAATAGAGCAGCTCATCTGAGCTGCTCTATTTTTTACATATGTCTTTCAGCCAATCTCACCTTAGTTAAAGCCTCTTGAAGAGCTCTTTGAGTCATAAGAATTTCCTTATCCTCTTGAATCTTCTTAAGTTTTGCTTCGGCAATCTCAACCTCTTTTTTAGCTCTTTCCATATCAATCTCTCTAGAATTCATAGCTTCATCAGCTAAAATTGTAACTACATTATTTTTAGAGATTTCTAGGAATCCACCAGAGACAAAATAATAATCTTCTTGCCCCTTAGCTCTTATTTTCATCTCCCCCACTGCAAGTCCTGAGACAAATGGTGAGTGATTTGGAAGAATTCCCATATCTCCAACTGTTGTTCTTACCATTATAAATTCTGCTTCCTCTTCTAGAAGAATCCTCTCTGAGTTGACAAGCTTCAATTTAAAGGTAGACATGGTTACTCAGCTCCCTTCATAAGGTCTCTAGCCTTTGCCATAGCCTCCTCAATTGTTCCAACATATAAGAATGCTTGCTCTGGAAGAGAATCATGCTTTCCTGCTAGAATCTCTTGGAAACCTCTTATAGTCTCTTTTACAGAAACATATTTTCCTTCCATTCCTGTAAATTGTGACGCAACCGAGAATGGTTGAGAGAAGAATCTCTCTATTTTTCTTGCTCTGTTAACCGTTGTCTTATCTTCATCAGAAAGTTCGTCCATTCCAAGGATTGCAATTATATCTTGAAGTTCCTTATATCTCTGAAGAACAGACTGAACCTCTCTTGCAACTTTATAATGCTCTTGACCAACAACAAATGGATCTAGAGCTTTTGAAGTAGAATCTAATGGATCTACCGCAGGGTATATTCCTAGAGACGCTATTCTTCTTGATAAAACTGTTGTTGCATCCAAGTGTGAGAATGTTGTAGCTGGTGCCGGGTCAGTAAGGTCATCGGCTGGTACGTATACTGCCTGAACTGAAGTTATTGATCCATTTTTAGTTGTCGTGATTCTCTCTTGAAGTCTTCCCATCTCTGTAGCAAGATTTGGCTGATATCCAACCGCTGAAGGTATTCTTCCTAGAAGAGCTGAAACCTCAGATCCTGCTTGAGTAAATCTAAAGATATTATCAACGAAAAGAAGTACGTCTTGCCCCTCTTTATCTCTAAAGTTTTCTGCAATAGTAAGTCCTGTTAGTGCAACTCTAAGTCTTGCTCCAGGTGGCTCGTTCATCTGTCCGTAAACTAAAGAAGTTTTCTCTATTACTCCAGACTCTCTCATCTCATCATAAAGGTCTCTACCCTCTCTTGTTCTCTCTCCAACTCCGGCGAAAACAGATAGTCCTCCATGTCCTTTTGCAATGTTGTTTATAAGTTCCATTATTAGAACTGTCTTTCCTACTCCAGCTCCTCCAAATAGTCCTATCTTTCCACCTTTTATATATGGTGCAAGAAGATCTATTACTTTGATACCTGTTTCAAATATCTCAATTTCAGTTCCCTGCTCCTCAAATTTTGGAGCTTCTCTATGTATTGGAAGCATCTCAGTTGTATCAACTGGACCAGCTTCATCAACTGGCTGACCAAGTACATTTAGTATTCTTCCTAAAACAGCTTTTCCTACTGGAACAGTTATTGGTGATCCAGTATCTACTACCTCTAACCCTCTTTGTAATCCTTCCGTAGCATCCATGGCTATGGTTCTTACTATATCATTTCCTAAGTGTTGTTGAACTTCTAATACCAGTTCTCTTCCGTCACTGCATTTAACAGTAAGGGCATTGAATATGGCAGGTAGTCCATCAGCAAAGGCTACGTCTACTACAGGTCCTATTACCTGTATAAGAATTCCTTTCTTCTCCACTGTTGCCTCCTATTATCCTTGTTTCTTTTTATTTCAGAGCCGATGCTCCTCCAACTATTTCAGAAATCTCCTGTGTTATAGCAGATTGTCTCTCTCTATTATATTGAAGGTTCAGAGCTTTTATCATATCTTCTGCATTCTCTGTTGCATTTTGCATAGCATTTTTTCTAGCACTATGCTCACTAGCTGTATTATTAAGCAGTGCTTGATAAACAGCTATATTAAGATATTTTGGTAATAACGATGATAGTACAGTTTCTGCATCAGGTTCAAATATATAATCAATATTTTCCTCACCTTCAGCTCTTGTAATTGGAATAAGTTTTTCTACGGTCAAATCATATCTCACAGCTGAAAAATATTCGTTATATATTACATGTACCTCATCAAATATATTATCATAAAAATATTCAACTATATTTTCACTGATCTCTTTTGCTTTTTCAAACATGATTTCAGGAGTTAGTTGGCTATAAATAGATTTTATATCATAGTTTCTTTTAGCACAATATTCTCTGGATTTTTTACCCACAGCTATCACAGAAAACTCTTTCCCTGGATTTTCTCTTACCAACTCTTCAAATTTTTTAAGGGAATTGTTATTAAAACTTCCACACAGTCCCCTGTCTGAAGTCATAACAATAACTCCAACCTTTTTTGGGTTTTCTCTTCCATCAAAAAGTTCATGTCTCTCATTTTTAACTCCTGCAGAGATATTTTTCAATATCTCTTTTATTGAATTAGAATAAGGTTTAGAACTCTCAACTATTGATGAGAATTTTTTGAATTTAGTCGTTGAAACTATCTCCATGGCTTTTGTTATCTGGTGAGTAGATTGGACACTTTTTATCCTGTTCTTTATCTCTTTAGAACCAGCCATCTAATCACCTCTTATTAATTAAAGTTTTTCTTGAAACTATTTATAGCTTCAACTATTTTACCTTCAAGTTCTTTATCTAAAACTTTTTTCTCTCTTATATCAGATAGGATAGTTGTGTTATTTCTCATATCTGTCATAAGTTCTTTTTCAAACTCTATAACTCTATCCAAAGGAACAGAATCAAGATGTCCGTTTATTACAGTATAAAAAGAAACTACCTCTTCCTCTACTGGATATGGACTATATTGAGCTTGCTTTAGTATCTCCATTATTCTATGTCCTCTCTCTAACTGAGCTTTAGTAGCTCTATCAAGATCAGATCCGAACTGAGCAAAAGTAAGTAGCTCTGTATATTGTGCTAGTTCAAGTTTAACTTTTGCAGCAACTTGTTTCATAGCTTTTATCTGAGCAGCTCCTCCAACTCTTGATACTGATATTCCAGCATTTATAGCTGGTCTAAATCCTGAATTAAAAAGTTGAGAATCTAGGAATATCTGTCCATCAGTTATTGAGATTACGTTTGTAGGGATATATGCAGATACATCTCCCTCTTGAGTTTCAATTATAGGAAGAGCAGTTATAGATCCTCCACCTAGTTCATCTGAAAGTTTTGCAGCTCTCTCAAGTAATCTTGAGTGAAGATAGAAAACGTCTCCTGGGTATGCCTCACGTCCAGGTGGTCTTCTAAGGATAAGAGACATCTCTCTATAAGCTACAGCATGTTTAGAAAGGTCATCATATACTATTAGCACATGCTCTCCCTTATCCATGAAGTACTCTCCCATTGCAACTCCTGTATATGGTGCAATATATTGAAGTGGTGCTGATTCTGATGCAGTTGCTGCTACTATTATAGTATATTCCATAGCTCCCGCTGCTTCAAGTTTCTTAGTTATCTGAGCAACAGTAGATCTCTTTTGTCCTATTGCAACATAGATACATTTTACTCCTGTTCCCTTTTGGTTTAGAATAGCATCAAGTGCAACAGCAGTTTTTCCTGTTTGTCTATCTCCTATTATAAGTTCTCTCTGCCCTCTACCGATAGGTACCATTCCATCTATAGATTTAATTCCTGTTTGTAGTGGCTCAAAAACTGGCTTTCTAGATATTATTCCAGATGCTTTTCTCTCTACATCCATCATCTTTTCAGCTTTAATATCACCTTTTCCATCAATAGGTTGACCTAGTGAGTTTACTACTCTTCCAAGTAGAGCCTCTCCTGCTGGAACCGATACAATGTTTCCTGTTGATTTTACCTCGTCTCCCTCTTTAATAAGAGAGAAATCACCTAGTATAACCGCTCCAACATTATTTTCTTCAAGGTTTAATGCCATTCCCATTATTCCGTGGGGAAACTCTAGAAGTTCTCCTGATTTTGCATCGCTAAGTCCGTATATTCTTGCTATACCATCTCCAACTTCCAATACAGATCCTGAAGTTTTTACATCTAAATTCTTTTTATAATTTTTTATTTCAGCTTTTATTACGCTGCTTACCTCTTCTGGTCTAATTCTCAAACTCTCCACACCTCCTGCTATTTTTATGTGGTTTTATCTTTTTCTTCCCAAAGTTTGGAGCTGGCTTCTTATAGAACCATCAATAACTTTATCTCCGATTCTTATTATTCCACCACCAATTAATTCTGGTTCTAGTAAAACCTCTAAATTTATGGTTTTTCCTGTTGATTTTTTAAGTTTTTCTACAAGTCTCTCTTTTTGCTCAGAAGATATCTCTTTTGCAAAAATAGCTTTTACATCTGTTATGTTATTGTCTTTGTAGTAAAGCAACTTAAATTCTTGAGCTATACTTTTTATCTCATTTATTCTACCTTTATCAATGAGATAAAAAAGAATATTTTGCTCAAGTCCATCTTCATCTCCAAAAATTTTAGAGATAAGATTATGCTTTTCCTCTCTACCTATAAGAGGATGTGTTAAAAATTGTTTGAAATCCATGTTTTCTTTATATAAAGAGTCAACCTCTTGAAGTATTTTATGGATTTCTGAAACTTTTTTTTCCTCTAGAGCTAAATGGTAAATTGCTTCAGCATATCTATTTCCAACTCTATCTACCATTTTGCTTCCCCTACCTCATCTATAAACTCATCTAATAGGGAGTTCTTTTCTGTATCGTTCATCTTCTTATTTAAAACTTCCATAGCCATAAGAGCTGCTGTTTCTCTTAAAGATTGAGTAAGTTCTTTTTTCAGATCTTCCTTCATCTTTGCTGTTTCAACTTCAGCTGACTTAATCATCTTATCTCTATGAGTATGACCCTCTTTTACAAGTATCTCATATCTCTCTTGAGCTTTTCTCTCTGCATTAGATATAATATCATTTGCTTCCATTCTTGATTTTTTAAGAACTTCCTCCATCTCTTTTTTAAGAGTTTCTGCAGATTTTTTTGCCTCTTGAGCTTGTTCTAAATCGTTTACGATTGTATTTTTTCTATCTGTCAGTATCTTTGCTAAAGGCGCTTTTAAATATTTATTGAACATAAATACAAGGATGATAAAGTTAATTATCTGCCAAAACATATTTACATCAATAGACACTGCAGGCATATTTGTCTGTACCAAATTCTCTACCTCCTTTCTTAAATAGTAATCTTACTATTCGTTCGTATTAACCTAATAATCCTATAAACGGGTTAGCATATAGTAGTATTAGAGCTATAACTAGAGAGTAGATACCTGTAGACTCTGCTACGGCTTGTCCTAGTACCATTGTAGAGATGATATTTCCTTTTGCTTCTGGTTGTCTAGCTACTGCCTCAACCGCTTTTCCTGCTGCATATCCTTGACCTACTCCTGGTCCTATACCTGCTATCATTCCACATCCTGCACCAATAGCTGATGCTGCAAGTATTATTGTTTTTGCTGTTAACATATCCATTTTGTTACCTCCTAATATTTTAAATTAATCTTTTAATTTTATAAATTTTCATCATACTCAGTATCGCCAATAGCTCCCTGAATATAAACTAAACTTAACATTACAAATACAAAACTCTGAACTATTCCACTGAATATATCAAAATATAGATGTAGTGGAGCTGGAATTACTGCTGGTGCAGCCTTATAAATAAGACCTATTATAACCATTCCTGCAAACATATTTCCAAAAAGTCTGATTGAAATATTTGTTGGTTTTGCTAATTCTCCTACCAAATTAATTGGGAACATCATAGGCATAGGCTCAAAAAGAGTTTTTATATGTCCTATTACTCCATGACATCTTAAACTTGTGCTTAAAAAT
>JBOFTG010000007.1:0-10057 GCA_051651945.1 Fusobacteriaceae bacterium
AAAGATATATAACCATCACAGAGAATCAGGTGCAACAACGACTCTTCTGACTTCGACATATGAGAACCCTTTTGGATATGGAAGAATAGTAAAAGATGGCGAGAATGTAATGGCTATTATTGAGGAAAAAGAAGCAACATCTGAGATAAAAGCTATAAAAGAGGTAAATGCAGGAGTGTATATCTTTGATTCTCAAGAACTTTGGAAAGCTCTTTCTAAAATAGATAACAATAACGATAAGGGTGAATATTATCTTACAGATGTTATCGCTATTCAAGTAAAAGATGGTAAAAAAATTGGAAGTTATCTTCTTCAAGATAATCTAGAGATACTGGGTGTAAATTCAAAAGTTGAACTTGCACAAGCAGAATCTGAACTTAGAAGAAGAAAAAATATAGAACTTATGGAAAGTGGAGCTATACTAATAGATCCAACTAATACATATATAGAAGATAATGTGAAGATAGGAAGAGATACAGTTATCTATCCCGGAGCACTTATCCAAGGTGATACAGAAATTGGAGAAAATTGTGAAATTCTTGGAAACACAAGAATAATAGACTGCAAAATAGCGAATAGTGTAAGAATAGAGAGTTCAGCACTTGAAGAGAGTATAGTTGAAGACCGTGTTACAATTGGACCTTTTGCACATCTAAGACCTAAATCTCATCTTAAAGATGAAGTTCATGTTGGTAATTTTGTGGAGATAAAAAAATCTACCCTAGAAAAGGGAGTTAAAGCCGGACATCTTACATATCTTGGAGATGCTACCGTTGGAGAAAAGACTAACATCGGTGCAGGAACCATAACCTGTAATTATGACGGAAAAAATAAATTCAAAACAGTAATCGAAAAAAATGTATTTATAGGAAGTGACACCATGTTAGTAGCTCCGGTTACAATCGGAGAAGGAGCACTTACAGCAGCAGGTTCAGTAATAACAAAGAATGTACCTAGTAAAGCTTTAGCCGTAGGAAGAAGCAAGCAAATAATAAAACTTGATTGGAGGAAAGATTAATGATCAATGCAGCAAATGTGAAAATATTTTCTGGAACAGCAAATGTAGAATTAGCTGAAAAAATAGCAGCTACTTTTGGAACTCCCTTAGGAGAAGCAAGAATCGTTAGATTTGAAGATGGAGAGGTATACGTAAGAGTAGATGAGACAGTTAGAGGTAGAGATGTCTTTATAATTCAACCTACATCAAATCCTGTAAATGAGAATTTAATGGAGTTATTAATTTTTATTGATGCTTTAAAAAGAGCCTCAGCTAAGAGTATAAGTGTTGTTATGCCATATTATGGATATGCAAGACAAGATAGAAAATCAAGTCCAAGAGAACCAATCACATCTAAACTTGTTGCAAACCTTCTTACAGAAGCTGGAGCAGGTAGAGTTGTAACTATGGATCTTCATGCAGATCAACTTCAAGGATTCTTTGATATTCCAGTAGATCACCTACAAGCACTTCCACTTCTTGCAAAGTACTTTATCAAAAAAGGACTTAAAGGAGATGATATAGTTGTAGTTTCTCCAGATATCGGTGGAGTAAAAAGAGCTAGAAAACTTGCTGAATGGCTAGATTGTAAAATAGCTATCATAGATAAGAGAAGACCAAAACCTAATATGTCTGAAGTTATGAATTTAATCGGAGAGGTAGAAGGAAAAACTGCTATATTTATTGATGATATGATAGATACAGCTGGAACAATAACTGGAGGAGCAGATGCTATAATAGCAAGAGGGGCTAAAGAAGCTTATGCTTGTTGTACACACGGAATCTTCTCGGGACCAGCTATGGAGAGAATAAAAAATTCAGCTCTTAAAGAAGTTGTAATAACAGATTCTATAAGACAGCCAGAAGGTAAAAAAATAGATAAGATAAAAGTACTTTCTACAGGTGAAATATTCGCAGAAGCATTAACTAGAATAGTTAATAATCAAGCTATATCTGATCTTTTTGAGAAAGTTAGAGTAGACTAAGATAAAAATTTAAAAGAAGCACCCTTTTGGGTGCTTTTTTTCTAGAAAAAATTAGAATTTCATGGTATCATGTGATACAATATTCGTTGTAAAATATTTAAAAATAGGATAAAGGTGCTAAAAATGGTCCATATATATTTTAAAGCCTCGGGAACCGACTATAAAAAGATAGGAAAGTTTCTAGGTATTGATAATCTAATAGTTTATCCTACCGATACAGTTTACGGAGTAGGAGCTAGAATGGAATCTGAAAATGCTATAAAAAAAATTTATGAAGCGAAGAGTCGAGATTTTACATCTCCTTTAATAGCTCTTGTAAGTTCTAGGGATATAGTTTTTGAGATTGCCAGTTTAGATGATAATAAGCAGGAGCCTGCTAAAAAACTGATGGAAAAATTTTGGCCCGGTGGGCTTACGATAATATTCAAAAAAAAGGCAAATATTCCAGAGATTATGGTCTCGGGAGGAGATACTGTAGGTATTCGGATGCCGAATCATCCAGTTGCTCTTAAAGTGATAGAGTCAGCAGGAGGTGTTTTACCCACAACAAGTGCAAACATTTCTGGACAACCAACTCCTAAATCGTATACTGAGATCTCTCAAGAATTTAAAGAGAAGGTGGATATAGTTATAGATGGCGGTGTATGCCCAATAGGTACAGAATCTACAATAATAGATATGAGTGGAGAAAAAATAAAAATACTAAGAGCGGGAGCTATTACAAAAGAGGAGATTGAAGCTGTAATAGGACCTTTCTAACTAAGGAGAACAGATAAAATGAAAATGCAGAAAATGAATCCTAATAATATGAATCCTATGGAGATGAATAACGCATCAGCTATGATGGGTATGATGAATGTTATACAAAAGATAGGAAAAGGAAAGAGAAAATATTCGGTTTCTTTGGATAAAAATGAGAAGAAGTTTTTAGGGAAATTTTTAGAAGAGGGGAAAAAGCAGTTTGATCCATCTGTACCTGGTTCAGCTCAGATGAAACCAGTAGCTGAGTTTTTTGACTACATGATAGGTATCTGTAATAACACGGGGAAAAATGAGATTAGATTTAGCTTTGAGGAGTTAGAGTTCTTTAAAAAAATGCTTTCTGACAGTGTAAAAGGTATGGAAGGTATGAACTTTAAATGGTACCAACTAATAAGAAAATCAATGGCTAAGATAATGGTTAAACAGTATAGAGCACTACTTAAGAAAATCAATTAACTTTAACATACTATTTGACATAGTATGAAAACTATGATAAAATAATTTGGTATTATGAAAATACACATCAGTTATTTCTAAGTGTGGTGTCCTAAAATATTTGGGATAGCTTAGTTTTGAGACTGATGGAAGAATAACCTAATTAGACTTTGAGGAGGAAAAAAATGGCAGTAATAACTATGAAACAATTATTAGAAGCTGGAGTTCACTTCGGACACCAAGCAAAAAGATGGAATCCAAAGATGAAACCTTACATCTTTACAGAGAGAAACGGGATCCACGTAATCGATCTACACAAATCACTTAAGAAAATCGAAACAGCTTACGACGCTATGAGAGAAATCGCAGCAGCAGGTGGAAATGTTCTTTTTGTAGGAACAAAGAAACAGGCTCAAGAAGCTGTAAAAGAGCAAGCTGAAAGATCAGGAATGTTCTATGTAAACAACAGATGGTTAGGAGGAATGCTTACTAACTACAAAACTATAAAAACTAGAATCGCTAGATTAAAAGAACTTGAAACTATGGAAGCTGATGGAACTTTAGATACAGCTTACACTAAGAAAGAGGCAGCTAACTTCAGAAAAGAGTTAGTAAAACTTTCTAAAAACCTTTCTGGAATCAAAAACATGCCAGAAGCTCCTGCTGCTATATTTATAGTAGACGTTAAGAAAGAAACTCTAGCAGTAGAGGAAGCAGCTTTACTTGGAATTCCTGTATTCGCTATGATCGATACTAACGTAGATCCAGATCAAATAACTTTCCCAATCCCTGCAAACGATGATGCAATAAGATCAGTAAAACTTATCGCTTCTGTAATGGCTAACGCTATAATCGAAGGAAAGCAAGGAACAGAAGTTGCTGGAGCAGAAACTGTAAACGTAGAACAAGGATCAGCTGAGTAATCACTAAACCTAAATAAAAGATTTGGAATTGAGTAATGCTATATTACTCAATTCTTCGCATATAAAATAAAATAAATACTTAGGAGGCATAACATGGCAGAAATAACAGCAAGCTTAGTAAAAGAACTAAGAGAGAGAACTGGTGCTGGAATGATGGATTGTAAAAAAGCACTTACAGAGATGGGTGGAGATATAGAGAAATCTATCGACCTATTAAGAGAAAAAGGAATAGCTAAAGCCGCTAAAAAATCTGGAAGAATAGCTGCTGAAGGATTAGTATTTGAGGGAGTTTCAGCTGATCACAAAACTGCTGTAGTTCTTGAGTTCAATTCAGAAACAGATTTCGTTGCTAAGAACCCTGAGTTCAAAGCTTTCGGAGCAAAATTAGTAGAGCTTACTCTTACTAATGATGTAAAAACTATCGAAGAGTTAAACAATGTTGAAATAGAAGCTGGAAAAACAATTGCTACAGCTATCTCTGAGCTTATCGCTAAAATCGGAGAGAACATGAACTTAAGAAGATTTGAAAAAGTTACAGCTAAAGATGGATTTGTAACTACTTACAACCACCTTGGAGGAAAGCTTGGAGTTATCGTTGAGATGACTGGAGAGGCTACTGAAGCTAATCTTGTAAAAGCTAAAGATATCGCAATGCACGTTGCTGCTATGGATCCTGGATACTGTCATAAAGATGAAGTTACAACTGACGATTTAGACAGAGAGAGAGAGATCTCTAGAAAGCAATTAGAAGCTGAAGGAAAACCAGCTCAAATCATCGAAAAAATCCTAATCGGAAAGATGAACAAGTTCTACGAGGATAACTGTCTAGTAAACCAGATATTTGTAAAAGCTGCAAATAAAGAGACTGTTGCTCAGTTCGCTGGAGATATGGCAGTTGTATCATTCAAAAGATACAAAGTTGGAGACGGAATCGAGAAAGAAGAAGTAGATTTCGCAGCAGAAGTTGCAGCTCAACTTAATGCATAATTAAAAAGATTGAGTAGGGAGTGCAACTGCATTCCCTATTTTTATAGAATCTTTATAAAAAAATAAAAAAGGAGTTGTTTATGGGATCGGTTTATAAGAGAGTACTGTTAAAACTGAGTGGAGAAGCACTTATGGGAGACCAAGAGTTTGGAATATCTTCAGAAGTTATCACTTCTTATGCAAAGCAGATTAAAGAGGTAACAGATTTAGGTGTTGAACTTGCTATAGTTATAGGTGGTGGAAATATCTTTAGAGGACTTTCGGGTTCGTCTCAAGGAATCGACAGAGTTACTGGAGATCATATGGGTATGCTTGCAACTGTAATTAATTCACTTGCTCTTCAAAATGCCATAGAAAAACTGGGAGTTCCTACAAGAGTTCAATCTGCTATTGAGATGGAGAAGATAGCTGAACCTTTTATTAAAAGAAAAGCTCAGCGTCACCTAGAAAAAGGAAGAGTAGTAATTTTCGGTGGTGGAACAGGAAACCCTTACTTTACAACAGATACAGCAGCAGCTCTTAGAGCTATTGAGATGAATGCTGACGTAGTTATGAAAGCTACAAAAGTTGATGGAGTTTATGATAAAGATCCTATGAAATTCTCAGATGCTAAAAAATATAGCACTATATCTTATACTCAAGTTTTAAATGAAGATTTAAGAGTTATGGATGCAACAGCTATATCACTATGTAGAGAGAATAAACTTCCTATAATAGTATTTGATTCTGTAACTGAGGGAAATATCCTAAAAGTTATGCAGGGTGAAAATATAGGAACAACTGTAGTAGAAGCAGAATAAAAAAGATATAAGGAGAGATAAAATGCCAGCACAAAGATTATTAGTTGATTCAAAAGAAAAAATGGCTAAAGCTATCGAATCTACAAAAAACAGATTTGGAGCGATAAGAGCCGGAAGAGCAAGTGTTTCTATGCTTGATGGAATAAAAGTAGATATGTATGGAAGTCCAACTCCTCTTAACCAGATAGGAACTGTATCAGCTCCAGAAGCTAGATTACTTATGATAGATCCATGGGATAAATCAATAATTCCAAGCATAGAAAAAGCGATAATGCAGTCAAATGTAGGACTTACTCCAGGAAATGACGGAAGAGTTATAAGACTTAGAATACCTGAGCTTACTGCTGAAAGAAGAAAAGAGTATGTTAAGCTTGCTAAAAATGAAGCTGAAAACGGTAAAGTTGCAGTAAGAAACGTTAGAAAAGATGCAAATAACCACCTAAGAACTCTTGAGAAAGATGGAGAGATCTCTGAAGATGATCTAAAGAGAATGGAAGTAGAGATTCAGAAAGTTACTGATGCTACTATCAAAACAATAGATGAGTTATTAGCTCTTAAAGAAAAAGAGATTACGACTGTATAAAAAAATAAAAAAAACTTGCAAAAATATGTAAGCTTTGGTATAATTATAAATGCCCTGCTTGAAGGTGATATCCTTTGGGCCAAAACCATAGGGAGGAGGTAAGTAAATGAAAAAATATGAAATTATGTACATCATCAACCCAACAATCTTAGAAGAGGGAAGAGAAGCTACAATCGAGAAAGTTGCAGGAATACTTGCAAAGGCTGGAGCTAACGTTCTTAAAAACGAGAAATGGGGAGAGAGAAAACTAGCATATCCTATCGATAAAAAGAAAACTGGATTCTATGTTTTAACTACTTTCGAAATGGACGGAACTAACTTAGTTGAAGTTGAAGGAATGCTTAACATTAACGAAGAAGTAATAAGATACATCATCGTTAAGCAAGCATAATTAACTAAAAACTAAAAAACGTGAAGTTTATAAAAAAAGGAGGAATTACAAATGGCAGAATTCAGAAGAAGAAGAGCTAAACTTAGAGTTAAAGCTCACGAAATCGATTACAAAAACGTTGATCTTTTAAAGAGATTCGTTTCTGATAAGGGGAAAATCAATCCATCTAGAGTAACTGGAGCTAACGCTAAGTTACAAAGAAAGATTGCTAAGGCTGTTAAGAGAGCTAGAAATATCGCTCTTATACCTTACACAAGAACTGAAAAGTAAGATTTTCAAAGAGTCCGGCAACGGGCTCTTTTTTCATACCTAGAATAAAAAAAAGACATGCTATCAATTTAGCTTGTCTTTTTTTTCAATTATGCAGTTTTAAAGCGATAATTACTTGCTTAATATTTTAGAAAGCTTAGCACTTAGAGTGTTAGCATTTACTTTAAGCATTTGCATAACTTCAACTTCGTTAGCTCCTTTTAAAGCTTTAAGTACTTTAGTACAAACTTTAACTTTTACTGGAGTTCCGTTGATCATTATCTTAGTTGATTGAAGGTTTGGCTTCCAAACTCTTCCTGTAACTCTGTGAGAGTGAGAAATTTGGTTTCCGAAAATTATTCCTTTTCCTGATATTTCACATCTTTGCATAGTGGCACCTCCTCTTTATATTGATAGTACGTTTAATAGTACAGGCTATTATATCATTGAAAGTGCAAAAAATCAAGTAAAAATTTAACTATGTATATTTCATATTCTCTATTTTGTATGATATAATATAAGAGAAAATATAATAAACAAGTTGTAGAAAAAATAATTAGATACAGATGGGAGATAATATGAATAATCACAGTTATTCTGTTTTAGAATTTGATAAATTAAGAGAGGAAGTTGCATCATATGCTGTAGTTGAAGCCACGTATAGAAGACTAATTGAACTTCAGCCGATAAGAGACTATGGACAATTACAGAGAGAGTTTGAAATTACAAGAGATTTTATGGACCTTCTTAAATTTGACGGTGGTTTCGAACCATCTGGAATAGATGATATATGTCATCTAAGTAAAAAAGTTCAACTTCTTGGAAGCTATCTAGATGCAGAGGAACTTTGGAAACTAAATCAAAATTTAAGAATTTTTAGAGTTTTTAAAAATCGTCTTGATGAGCTTGATAAATACAGATACTTAGTTGGTAGATTTAACGATATACCTGTTTTAAAACATATAGAAGATATAATAAATAAAACTGTAGATAACGAAAAGAAAATAAAAGATGAAGCTTCTAATGATCTTAGAGATATAAGGGTTCACAAAAAAATTCTTGTAAGCAATATAAAACAGAAATTTGATGATATTTTTACTAATTCGAATTATGCTAATGCTATTCAAGATAAGATAATAACTTCAAGAGATGGACGTAGTGTTATTCCTGTAAAAGCAGATTTTAAAGGTATGATAAAAGGTATAGAGCATGATAGATCATCAAGTGGACATACTGTTTTTATTGAGCCTTTATCAATAGTATCTCTTAACAATAAGATGCGTGAACTTGAAATTCGTGAAAAAGATGAGATTAGAAAGATTCTTTTACGTATAGCAGGAACTATAAAAGAGAATCATGAAAATATAACAAAACTTGGAGAGGCTGTATTAGAGTTAGATTTTTTAAATGCTAAATCACAGTATGCATTGGATAAAAAATCGATAGTCCCAAGCCTAAATACAAGAGAGATGCTTATATTAGAAAAAGCTAGGCACCCTCTTATTGCAAGTGATAAAGTTGTGCCTCTTACTTTTGAGATAGGAAAAGGTTATAACACACTTTTGATAACTGGTCCAAATACAGGAGGAAAAACAGTTGCTCTAAAGACAGCTGGTCTTATAACTCTTATGGGACTTTCGGGAATACCTGTTCCAGTTGGAGAAGGTAGTAGTATAGGGATGTTTGCCGGTATTTTTGCTGATATTGGAGATGAACAGAGTATCGAGCAAAATCTATCATCTTTCTCGGCACATCTAAAAAATATTCAAGAGATTTTAGATGGAGTAACTAAAAACTCGTTAGTGCTTTTAGATGAGTTAGGTTCTGGAACTGATCCAGTAGAGGGTTCAGCTTTTGCAATGGCAGTTATTGATTATCTAAAAGATAAAAAATGTAAAGCTTTGGTAACTACTCACTATAGTGAAGTAAAAGCTCATGGATATAATGATACAGACATTGAGACGGCTTCGATGGAATTTAATGCAGAAACTTTATCTCCTACATATAGACTTCTTGTGGGAATTCCAGGAGAGAGTAATGCACTTACTATAGCTAAACGTTTAGGAGTTTCAGATGCTATAATTGAAAAAGCCAGATCTTATGTAAGTGATGAAAATAAAAAAGTTGAGAAGATGATTGCTAATATAAAAGAGAAATCTGATGAACTTGAGCTTATGAGAGATGAGATAGCTCTTTTAAAAGCAACTCTTGAAAAAGAAAAAAATGAATATAGCACAAAATTGATAGCACTTGAAAAAGAGAAAAATGAAATTTTAAGAGATAGTTATAATAAAGCTGAGCAGATGATGAAAGAGATGCAAGCTAAGGCTGCAGGTCTTATAGAAAAGATTCAAAAAGAGGAAAATAGAAAAGAGGATCTAAAAGAGGTTCAAAAAAGTCTGACACATCTTAGAACAGCTTTAACAAAAGAAAAAATACAGAATGTAGTTGCAAAACCTAAAGTTGAGATAAAAATTGATTTTAAAGAGGGTGATAAGGTTTTTGTTAAATCTCTTAATCAATTTGCCACAGTTTTAAAGATAAATAAGAATAGAGAAACAGCTATAATACAAGCTGGAATTTTAAAGATGGAGCTTCCATTTATTGATATGAGAAAAAGTGAAGAAGAGAAAAAGAAAACTTATACAACAGCCGGAGCTGGATCAGGAACTAAGGTGAAATATCAGATAGATTTAAGAGGTAGAATGGTAGAAGAGGCTATATTTGAATTAGAAACATACCTAGATCGTGCAGTAATGAGTGGTTATAATGATATATATGTTGTTCATGGGAAAGGAACTGGAGCTCTTCGTGAAGGTATATTAAAATATCTGAAGAGTTGTAGATATGTTAAAGAGTTCAGAATCGGAGGGCACAACGAGGGAGGACTAGGATGTACAGTGGTGACATTGAAATAAGAGATAAGTTTACTTTGGTTATAGCT
>JBOFTG010000008.1:0-6345 GCA_051651945.1 Fusobacteriaceae bacterium
CTAATCGGATCAAGAAGAAGAATAGATATGGAAGAGGGAATGAAAGAGATAGAAGAAGCTTTTGAGAATAAAGTTATTCTTAAGTGCAAAATCACTAGAAAAATTAATGGTGGATATATTATCGAATATAAAAAGCAACAAGGATTCTTACCTAATTCACTTTCAGAAATACCTATGAGAAATTCTGATAACGTTATAGGAGATAGTATCGAAGTTATTGTAAAAGATATTAAAGCTGATAAAAAAGGAAAAAGAATTACATTCTCTAAAAAAGATATTAGCATGGCTAAAGAAGCGGAACAATTTGAAACAATAAAAGCTGGAGATATTTTAGAATCAGATATAATAGAGGTTTTAGAGTTTGGGCTTAATGTTAAAATTGGAGTAATTAGAGGGTTTATTCATATTTCTGAAATTTCTTGGAAAAAAATCGATAACTTAAAAAGTCTTTACAAAGCTGGAGAGAAATTAACAGTTAAAGTAATATCAATTGATAAAGAAAAGCACAGCTTAAAATTATCAATAAAATCTCTTAAGAGAAATCCTTGGGAAGTAGCATCAGAAGATTTTGAAATAGGTACAGAGGTAGAAGGAAAAGTAACTAGAATCCAACCTTATGGTGCTTTCGTTCAAATTTGTGACGGAGTAGAAGGACTTGTACATGTTTCAGATTTAACTTGGAATAAAAAGAAAATAAATGTTTCAGATTTTATAAAAGTTGGAGATGTTGTAAAAGTTAAAATAATGGAATTTGATGCAACTTCAAGAAAATTAAAACTTGGAGTAAAGCAACTTTCAACAAACCCATGGGATGGTGCTGAGGCAAAATTTGGAAAAGGAAAGAAATTAAGTGGAAAAGTTCTTGATGTTAAACCTTTTGGAATTTTTGTAGAAGTTGAGTCTGGAGTAGATGCTTTTATACATCAATCAGATCTTTCATGGCAAGGAGAGGAAACACCTAAAATAAAGACTGGAGATAACGTAGAGTTTGAAGTTACTGAGTTGAATTTAGAAGAGAACAGAATAAAAGGAAGCATTAAATCTCTTGGAAAAAGCCCTTGGGATAGAGCGTTAGAAGAATTAAAAGTTGGAGATAGACTAGAGAGAGAAATTAAGAATATAATGGATTTCGGAATGTTTATAACAGTTTTTAAAGGAGTAGATGGATTTATACCTGCTCAGTTTGCTTCTAAAGATTTTGTTAAGAACCTTAAAGATAGATTCAAAGTTGGAGATAAGGTTACTGCTGAGATAGTTGACATCGATAGAGATAAGAAAAAAATAAAACTTTCTATCAAAAAAATTGAAATGGATGTTGCTAAAAAAGAAGAAAGAGACCTTATAGCTAAATATTCAGAAACAAGCTCAAATTAATTTAAAGCTTGGAAGTATGTCGATAGCTGAACAATTAATAAAAAATAAGAATTTATGAGAATTGGAGAGGGAAGATAAGTCCCTCTTTTTCATTGAAAAAAAACTATAAATATGTTAAAATGTTTACTGACTTAGTAAAAAATTAAAGAGTGGTAGGAGAGACTGTTAATATGGGAATAAATTTAGTGATAAAAGCTGTTTTGATTATTTCAATAGGTTCTTTAATCGGATGGGTAACAAATTATTTTGCGATAAAGATGCTTTTCAGGCCATATAAAGAGATAAATGTTTTTTTCTTTAAAATACAGGGCGTTATCCCAAAAAGACGTCATGAGATAGGAGTGAAGATAGCTGACACAATAAAAAATCAAATTATATCAATGGAAGATATATTGAAATCTTTAGATAAAGAGCAACTAGGTCTTAAATTGGAAGAGATTGTTGATAGTATCTTGAAAGGAAGAGTAAAAGAAGAAATCATAAAAAAATTTCCTATGGCAGCTATGTTTTTAAGTGATAGTATTGTAGAGAAGATAGAAGAGGGAATAAAAGAGTTAGTTTTGAAAAATAGAGAAGAGATTATAAGAGGTCTTTTTGAAACTTTAGAATCAAATGTTGATTTTGAAGAGATAATTGTAAAAAATATAGATGGATTTTCATTGGAAGAGCTAGAAAAGATAACATTCGACTTAGCTAAAAGTGAATTCAGACATATTGAAATTGTGGGAGCGGTGCTAGGAGGAATAATAGGGGTACTCCAATTAGTTATAAGTTTTATAGTAGTTTAAATTAGGAGGAATATGGAAGATAGAATTTTGACTCCTCACGAGAAAAATGGAGAATCAGATATCCAAAAAAATCTGAGACCTAAAAAAATGGAAGATTACATAGGACAAAAATTACTTAAAGAAAAAATGGAAATCTATATTGAAGCAGCTAAAAAAAGAGGTGGAGCAATAGATCATATACTTTTTTATGGTCCACCCGGTCTTGGAAAAACAAGTTTGGCAGGAGTTATAGCAAACGAAATGGGATCTAGTATGAAAATAACATCAGGTCCAATAATCGATAAAGCAGGAGATTTAGCAGCTATTCTCACTTCTTTAGAGGAGAATGATATACTTTTTATAGATGAGATACACAGATTGAATACTTCAGTAGAAGAGATACTGTACCCAGCAATGGAAGATGGAGAACTGGATATTATAATTGGTAAAGGCCCATCAGCACGTTCTATAAGAATAGAACTTCCACAGTTTACACTAATAGGTGCGACAACGAAAGCGGGACTTTTAAGCTCTCCTTTACGTGATAGATTTGGTGTGACGCATAGAATGAACTATTATACAGATCAAGAGTTAATGGAGATAATATTGAGAGGTTCCAAAATATTAGGTAATGATATAGACACCGAAAGTGCGTATGAGTTAGCTATAAGAAGTAGAGGAACTCCAAGAATAGCCAATAGATTTCTTAAAAGAGTAAGAGATTACTGCGATGTGAAAGGTGATGGGAAAATCACAAAAACTCTTGTTCTTGAGGCTCTTAAAATTTTAGGAATAGATGAGAATGGCTTGGACGAGATAGATAGAGATATAATAAAATCTATAATGGAAAATTATGGTGGTGGACCGGTAGGAATAGAGACTTTAGCTTTAGTTTTAGGAGAGGATAAGAGAACCTTAGAAGAAGTTTATGAACCGCACCTAGTGAAGACAGGGTATTTGAAACGAACCAACAGAGGCAGAGTTGCGACAGAAAAAGCCCGTGCTATTTTTGAAAAAGAACTGAAAGAGGAAAGTTAAGAGGAGAATTTTATGAAAATAAGTACAAGGGTCCGTTACGGGATAAAGGCTTTGACTTATATTGTGGAAGCTGGAAAAGAAAATAAGCTTGTCAGAATAAAAGAGATATCAGAAGCTGAAAATATATCAATTCAATATTTAGAGCAAATCCTTTTCAGATTGAAAAATGAAAAAATAATAGAGGGAAAAAGAGGTCCAAGTGGAGGATACAAACTTATAAAAGAACCTTCTGAAATAACTCTTCATGATTTGTATAGAATATTGGATGAGGATGAAAGGGTTATTGATTGCAATGAACCGAAAGATAAAAAACAAAATTGTACAGAAGATGGTTGCAACGGTGGATGTATATGGGGGCAGTTGGATGCTGCGATGACCAAAATTCTTGTAGGAACTACATTAGACGCTCTTGTGAAAAACAGACACTTTATAGAGGAGTAGATTGTGATAAGTATTATTATAGAAAATGAAAATATAATCCAAGAAGGAAAAATATTTATACGTGATAAAGATGAACTTAACCATCTCAAAAATTCTTTCAGAGTTAAAGAGGGAGTGATTATACGAGGAACTGATGGGGAGTATGAATATATATTTAAAATAACTTTTATATCAAAAAAAGAGATTCAAGGAGATATTTTAGAGAAAAATAAGGATAGATATTCTTCACAAGTAGAGATTACAGCAGCACTTGGAATGTTGAAAAATGACAAGATGAATTTGACAATCCAAAAGCTTACGGAAATTGGAATAGATAAAATTGTTCCTTTCTTTAGCAAAAGATGTATAGTAAAATTAAATGAGAAGAAAGATAAGTGGGATACAATATCAAAAGAAGCTCTGAAGCAGTGTCAAGGAGTTAAGTTTGTAGAGATAAAACAACCTCAAAATCTTAAAGATATAGATTTTTCAGAATATGATTTGGTCGTTGTTCCGTATGAAGCTTCAAAAGATGAAAATTTGAAAAATATTTTTTCGGGTTTGAAGATAAAACCTAGAAAAATAATGTTTGTAATAGGTCCTGAAGGTGGATTTGATTTTGAAGAAATAGAATATTTAAAAGAGTCAGGAGCTAAAATAGTGACTTTAGGAAATAGAATTTTAAGAGCTGAAACTGCAGCTATAGTAGTTGGAGGTGTATTGATAAATGGATTGTAAAAAAAAGGTGGCTTTTTATACTTTGGGATGTAAAGTGAATCAGTATGAGACTGAGAGTATAAAAAATCAATTGGTAAAATTAGGTTATGAAGATACTGATTTCGAAGATTCTGCTGATATATATATAATTAACTCATGTACAGTAACGAGTATAGCAGATAAAAAAACTAGAAACATGATGCGTAGAGCCAAAAAAACTAACCCTAACTCTGTAATAATACTTACAGGATGTTATGCACAAACAAATTCAAAGGAACTTTTAGAAATAGAAGAGATAGATTATGTTGTCGGAAATACAGATAAACAAGCAATAGTAAAATTTATCCAAGACTTTCAAGAAAAGAAATTAGAAAAATTAGTGAGTAACAATATATTTGAAACTACAATTTATGAAGAATATGAATTTGCAACATTAAGAGAGATGTCTAGAGCCTATGTTAAAATTCAAGATGGTTGTAATAGTTTCTGTTCTTATTGTAAAATACCATTTGCAAGAGGACGTAGTCGTTCGAGAATGCCAGAACATATTTTAAAAGAGATAGAAAAGTTAACTGAAGAGGGATTCAAAGAGATTATACTGATAGGAATCAATATAGGATCTTATGGAGAAGATTTTGAAGAAAAGACTACTTTCGAAGAGCTTGTAGAAAATATAATAGAAATTCCTGGTGTAGAAAGAATAAGATTTGGATCTGTATATCCAGATAAGATAAGCGATAGATTTATAAATCTATTTAAGAGTCCAAAAGTTTTACCACATGTACATATATCTCTTCAATCAGGAGATGATACTATATTATCGCTTATGAAGAGAAAGTATGGAACAGATCTTATGAGAGAAAGATTGGAAAAATTGAGAAATAGTGTAGAAAATTTAGAGTTTACAGCGGATGTAATTGTAGGTTTTCCAGGAGAGAAAGATATCTATTTTGAAAACACAGCTAAATTTATAGAGGATATAGGTTTTTCTGATCTACATGTTTTTCAATATTCAGACAGAGAAAACACTGCAGCAGAAAAAATGTCTGATAAAATAGATGGAAAAATCAAAAAAGAGAGAGCTGTACAACTAGAAAAATTAAGAGAAAAAATGTATAATGAGAGAGCAACTATACAAATTGGAAAAGAACAAAATATTCTTATTGAAGAGGTAAAAGAAAATTACTCGATTGGACATAGTGACAATTATTTTAAAGTAAAGATAAAAGCAGTTGACTTTAAAGTTGGAGAAATTTATAAAATAAAAATCGAATCATTTGGCAAGGGGATGTTAGTGGGTGAAAAGAAGTAATAAAGTACTGCTTACGATTATATCAATTTTATCTGTTGTGGTAATTTTGCTTATGTTATTTGCAAAAAATATAAACGAGAGAAATAAAGAGATGGAAAATTACTCTAAATACGCAATAATCGGAAAAGAAAATATAATAGTTGTTTATGATGATAAATTAGCATTGAAAATTCCTTTTGAGATTCAAATCGATAAAAATATAACATATGCAGATTTAGTAAAGCAAAAAAATTATGATAAGGTAGTAGATTCGTTAAATTTAATACTCCCTGAAAAAATAAGCGTTTATAGAAGAATAAAATTTGGAAATGTTGATTTAGATATTAAAAACTGGATAAATCTTCCTGAAACTTCAATAGATGGAAAAAGATATATTCTTACAACTAACTTAAATGCACTTTTTAAAGAGTATCTTCAAATATATGAATCAAGAGATATGGAATTTTCAGAAATGATATTAGATATTTTAAATGCTCAAGGAAAATCAGGATATGCAAGAACTACTGGTGAAAAATTAAAGAAAAAATTTGGACTCAGATACAATGCTGCGAATTATGAAAAATTAGTTGATGAAAACTATCTTGTAGTAAATGAAATCTCAAAAGAAAAATTAGAGAAAATAGTGATGGAGCTAAACGGAAAATACTTTAGAGTAAAAAAAGATTTTAATATGCCAACGCTAGCTAATGCAATAATAGTTTTAGGAAAAGAGCAAAA
>JBOFTG010000009.1:0-3278 GCA_051651945.1 Fusobacteriaceae bacterium
TGTGAGCTGTAAGCTGCAACACCTTTTACCGTATATATTAGAAGATCTTGTAGATCAGATGTGTTCGCTTGCTTACCACACATTCCCACCGACAGATTACATCCTGTTCCTTTCATAGCTTCTTGACATTGATAACAAAACATTTATTCCTCCTATAATTACATATTATTTTCAAATAATTTTTTCTTTTGTTTTATTCTACACTCTTTGATAAACTATGTCGGTAACAGTGGTTACATTTTTGAGTTTTTTTAAAATTTATGTTATAATTTCGAAGAGGTGATTTATGAATAAGTATGAAAAATTGAGAGAGATTGAATTTTTTCAGATATTTACTTTAGAAAACATTAAAAAAATTATTGATGAAGAAAATATAATATTAAAAAAATATAGTGAAGATGATTACGCTTATTTTCAAGGTGATGAGATAGCTGAGGCATCTTTTATATTAAAAGGTCAGTTTAAAGGAGAGAAAATTTTAGAGAATGGAAAAGTTATGGAGATTGAGAGATTTGGAAAAGGAACTCTTATAGCTTCGGCTTTTATCTATGCTGAGATCAATATTCTACCTGTAGATCTTTTGGCTCTTGAAGAGTCAGAGATAATCTCTATAGAGCGTGAGATTTTTTTCAAACTTCTCATGAGTAATCCTTCTGCTATGAGAAACTTTTTGAAAATTTCAAGTAAGAAATCTCAAGTTATTTCCAATAGATTTAGGGAGATCAATCAAACAATTGGAGAAAAGATAGATGGTTATATCTGTGAAAATGCAAAAGATGGCAAAATCAAATTTGACCTCTCTCTTAAAGAGTTATCTGAAAAGTTTGGTGTAGAGAGACCATCCCTTTCTAGAGTCCTTTCCAAATATGTAAAAGAGGGGAAACTCATCAGATTAGAAAAAAACTCTTACAAAATAAATATAAAATAAAAAAGTCGGAAGATAACCTTCCGACTTTTCATTTATATTCAATTACTTTTTGATGTTGTAAAATACTCCAAGTCCTTCATACTTAGCTACAGTTCCAAGCTCCTCTTCGATTCTAAGAAGTTGGTTGTACTTAGCCATTCTGTCAGTTCTTGATGTAGATCCAGTTTTGATTTGTCCAGCGTTTGTTGCAACAGCGATATCAGCTATTGTAGAATCTTCTGTTTCTCCTGATCTATGAGAGATTACTGCTGTCATTCCAGCTCTTTTTGCCATCTCAATAGCATCTAAAGTCTCAGTAAGAGTTCCGATTTGGTTAAGTTTGATAAGAATAGCGTTAGCAGCTTTCTCTTCTATTCCTCTAGAAAGTTTTTCAGTGTTAGTTACGAATAGATCATCTCCAACAATCTGAACTTTATCTCCTAATTTAGCTGTAAGAGCTGTAAATCCTGCCCAGTCATCTTCACCTAATCCATCTTCGATAGATTTGATTGGATACTTTTCACAAAGTCCAGCATACCATGCTACCATCTCTTCAGAAGTCTTTACTCCTCCCTCTCTGTGGAAGTGGTACTCAAACTTTCCTGGTGCTACTTCTTTGCAGAACTCAGTTGCTGCTGCATCTAGAGCAAAAGTAACGTCTACTCCTGGCTCGTATCCAGCTTTCTTACAAGCTTCAACTATTATGTCAAGAGCTCCAACAGTTCCATTTATTTTAGCAGGGGCATATCCTCCCTCGTTTCCTACGTTTGTTGAATCTCCATTAGCATGAAGTATTTTTCCAAGTGAGTGGAATATCTCGCATCCCATTCTCATAGCCTCAGAGAAAGTCTTAGCTCCAACTGGTTGAACCATGAACTCTTGAACGTCAACAGCTGAATCAGCATGTGATCCTCCGTTAAGGATGTTCATCATTGGAAGAGGTAACTCTTTAGCGTTTACTCCACCTAAGTATTTGTATAAAGGCATTCCTAAAGCTTCAGCTGCAGCTTTAGCTACTGCAAGAGAGATTCCTAGTATAGCGTTAGCTCCTAGTCTTCCTTTGTTTGGTGTTCCATCTAAAGCGATCATAGCTTTATCGATAGCAACTTGATCCATAGCATCCATTCCGATTACTAAATCTCTTAACTCTGTGTTAGCGTTAGAAACTGCTTTAAGAACTCCTTTACCAAGGTATCTAGCTTTATCTCCATCTCTTAACTCAACAGCTTCGTAAGCTCCAGTAGATGCTCCAGACGGAACCATAGCTCTTCCTTTAGCTCCACACTCTAATAATACGTCCACCTCTACTGTTGGGTTTCCTCTTGAATCAAGAACTTCTCTTGCTTTTACATCAGCGATTCTAGTCATTGTTTTATTCCTCCTATATTCTAATTGTTTTTTTTATTATTAAGTTTTACTTTACAACCATAACTTTCATTGTGTTAGCAGTTCCCTCTTTGAAGATTTCCTCTCCACAAGAAGCCAACATAAAGTCTCCAGCTTTAAGACCGAATATCTCTTTAGCTAGTTTTTCAGCGATTGGGAAGAATTCCTCTAAAGTTGCAACTCCCTCCATAAGAACCGGTGTAACACCTTTAGTAAGAACTAATTGGTTAGCTGTTTTCTCATTATTTGTTACTGCAATTATATGTGCATTCGGGAAATATTTTCTAACTGCTTTTGCAGATCTTCCAGTTTTTGTAGCAGTTACGATAACTTTTGCATCTATAGCTTCTGCTGTGTTAACTGTTCCCATCGCTACTGCTTCAGTAACTGTAAACTCTTTTTCCATTCCATAAGCATCACAAGAAGGGATTAACGGATCTGTTTTTTCTGCTATTCTTGTCATTACTGTTACAGCCTCAACTGGATATTTTCCTTTAGCTGTCTCTCCAGATAGCATTATAGCATCTGTTCCATCTATTATAGCATTAGCAACGTCTGTAGCTTCTGCTCTTGTAGGTCTTGGGTTTTTTATCATAGAATCAAGCATCTGAGTAGCTGTGATTACTGCTTTTCCCTCTTCGTTACATCTGTCTATCATCATCTTCTGAGCAAATGGAACTTCTTCAACTGGTATCTCTACTCCAAGATCTCCTCTTGCTACCATGATTCCATCAGAAAGCTCAAGAATTTCCTCAAAATTATCCATTCCCTCTTGATTTTCAATTTTAGAGATGATTTGGATAGAGTGTCCTCCGTTAGCATCTAGACAATTTCTTACTGCTCTTACATCATCAGCTTTTCTGATAAATGAAGCTGCTACGAAATCTACATTTTGCTCACATCCAAACTTAAGATCTGACATATCCTTTTCAGAAAGTGCTGGAAGATTTACCGATACATTTGGAAGGTTAACTCCTTTATTTTC
>JBOFTG010000010.1:0-1951 GCA_051651945.1 Fusobacteriaceae bacterium
ATAATCTATATAGATGAGATAGATAAGATTGCTAGAAAATCTGAGAATACATCGATAACAAGAGATGTATCTGGAGAGGGAGTTCAACAAGCTCTTCTTAAAATTGTAGAGGGTACAAAAGCTACAGTTCCTCCTCAAGGTGGAAGAAAACATCCAAATCAAGAGATGGTTGAGATAGATACAACTAACATACTATTTATCGTTGGTGGTGCTTTTGAAGGTTTAGAAAAACTTATCCAATCAAGAAGCAACAAGAAAACTCTTGGTTTTGGAGCTGAAACTCATAATAAAAAAGTTGAAGATGAAAATAATCTATTTACTAATATCCTACCGGAAGACTTAGTGAAAAATGGAATTATCACAGAACTTGTTGGAAGACTTCCGATAATAACAACTCTAGAAAAATTAGATGAAAAAGCACTTGTTAGAATATTAAAAGAACCTAAAAACTCAATAGTAAAGCAATATAAAAAATATCTTGAGATGGATGGTGTAGAACTAGTATTTGAAGAATCAGCACTAACTAAGATAGCTGAACTTGCACTAAAGAGAAAGATAGGTGCTAGAGGACTTAGAGCGATAATAGAAAATGTTATGTTAGATATTATGTACTCTATCCCTTCTGAAAAATCTGTTAAGAAAGTTAAGATAACAGAAGAGTCTATAACAGACAGAACAAAGATAGTCACAGAATAAAGAACAGGCAGAATAGGAGGGACAATTTAATGAGCAGATTACCTTTTATTCCCACAAGGGATATGATTATATTTCCAGGAGTTGTAACACCTCTATATGTGGGAAGAACTTTAAGTGTAAGCACACTTGAAAATGCTATTAACAATAAGAGCAAACTTGTTTTAGGGATGCAAAAGAATGCTTATGAGGAGAATCCTGATTTTGAGAAAGGAATTCATAAAGTAGGAGTTCTAGCTAATATACTTCAGATAGTTAAGATGCCAAATAATAGTGTTAAAGTTCTTATCGAAGCTGAATCTAGAGTTAATATAAAAAAAATTCAAGAAGATGAGGATGGCTATATAGCTGAGTATTCAACTATAAAGGTAAAGAAGATTGTCTCTGATGAGATGGACGCTATGCTTAGAAAAATTGTCAAACTTTTTGAAAGTTATGTATTGGCAGGTGGAAAAATATCAGCTGATATAGTTGGAACAGTAAAAAATATGAAAAATGCGGATAATGCATTTAATTTGATATGTTCTAATGTACTTATAGCTTCAGATGAAAAGCAAAAATTATTGGAAGAGAGTAATGTTGAGAAGAGAGGATATCTACTTTTGGACATTCTTTCTAAAGAGATAGAGATAGCTACACTTGAGAAAAAATTAGATGATAAAGTGAAAGAGAAGATAAATCAATCACAGAAAAACTATTTTTTAAAAGAGAAGATGAATGCTATAAGAGATGAGTTGGGAGAGGGTGGAGAAGAGGATATAAAAGAGTTAGAAGCTTTGATAAAAAAAGCTAAACTCCCTAAAGAGGCTCTTAAAAAAGCTGAGTCTGAACTTAAAAAACTAAGTAGAATGCCAGCTTTTTCAGCTGAAGCAAGTGTTTGTAGAAATTATATAGAGACAATAGCTTCTCTTCCTTGGAATAAAGAGACTAAAGATCTTTTGGATATAAAAAAAGCTGAGCAGATATTAGAAAATGACCACTATGGATTAAAAGAGATAAAAGATAAGATATTGGATTATCTAGCAGTGAAAGAATTGAATCCTAATATGAAGGGTGGTATTTTATGTCTTGCAGGTCCTCCGGGAGTTGGAAAGACATCACTTGTAAAATCAATTGCCGAATCTATGGGAAGAAAATTTGTAAGAGTTTCTCTTGGTGGAGTAAAAGATGAATCAGAGATTCGTGGTCACAGAAGAACATATATCGGGTCTATGCCTGGAAGAATAATAAAAGCTATAAAAGAAGCGGGAACTAAGAA
>JBOFTG010000011.1:0-3255 GCA_051651945.1 Fusobacteriaceae bacterium
CTCTCTCTGTTTTAGAGATATGTAATGCTATATTTTCTAATCTTTCAGCTAGACCTTTAAGAGATTTTTTTTCAGGATATCCATTTAAAGTCATTGCTAAAACTCTGTGAACCATAAGATCTGCATATCTTCTAATTGGAGATGTAAAATGTGTGTAAAAACTAGAAGCCAGTCCAAAATGTCCTAAGTTTTCCTTTGAGTATCTCGCTTGCTTTAAAGCCATCAGTATACTTTTGTGAACAATAAGATTTAATCCTTTTTCTTTAGAGTCTTCAACTATCTTTTGGAATCTCTTAGGATGAACATCCTCTATTGAATGAATTCTATATTTGAATTTTCCTAGTATCTCATTTAGAACCTGCATTCTCTCAGCATCTGGTTTCTCATGAATTCTATAGATAGATGGTACTTCTAGCCAGAAAAGTTTTTCCGCTATCGCTTCATTAGCTGCAATCATGAAATCTTCTATTATTCTTTCAGATTCTCCACGCTCTATCTTTTTAACCTCTTTAACTTTTTTATTCTCATCCAATATAACTTTAGCTTCTGGAATATCAAAATCGATACTTCCTCTTGTATATTTAAGATCTCTTATAAGTTTAGAAAGTTCAGCCATAACGCCTACCTCTTCTCTTATATCTTTATATTCTTCTACTACTTTCTCATCACCTGCTAATATACGATTTACATTTCCATAAGTCATTCTATGAACCGTTCTGATTACCGATCTATAAGTATCTGCACTTATCATCTTTCCTTTGTTATCAAAAATCATGTCACATGTAAAAGTAAGTTTATCCTCTCTTGGATTTAGAGAACATATTCCATTAGATATCTCTTTGGGGAACATTGGTAAAACTCTATCAACCATATATACCGAGTTTCCACGCTTTTCAGCTTCTTTATCCAAGTTCGATCCTACTGGAATATAGTGACTTACATCGGCTATTGCAACAATAAGTCTATAATTTCCATTTTCATGTTTTTCAACATAAACAGCGTCATCTAGATCTTTTGCATCTTCTCCATCTATAGTTATTATCTTAAGATTTCTTAAATCTCTTCTTCTTTTTATCTCCTCTTCTCCAACTGTTATAGGTATTCTTCTTGCCTCAGCTAAAGCTTCATCGGGGAAATCTTCACTCATTCCTTCACGTTTTATAAGTGCTTCTAACATGTTATCTGTATTTGAAGGATCTCCTATAATCTCAACAATTGTTCCTTCTGGTTTTTTCTTCTCATCTCCCCAGAAATCAAGTTTTACAACTACTAACTCTCCATGACGAGCTTTTCCCATCGCTTTGTATGGTATAAATATATCTTTTCCAAAAGAGTGTGTTGGAACTACAAATCCAAAATTCTCCATTTTTTGGAATACACCTATAACTGTATCACGATTTCTCTTTACAACTTTTACTACCTCTCCCTCTTTTTTGCTTTTATCGTAGTACCCCTCTTTAACACGGATCATTACAATATCTCCATCTAAAGCTCCATTAAAATGTACTCTTGGAACAAATATTCCCTCTGTAGGAGTATCTACAAAAGCAAATCTATCTTTTATTATATTAAATTCTCCCTTTACAAATCCATGTCTCTCTGGCGATGAATATTTACCTCTCTGATTTTTAACTAAATCTCCATCTGTTATCATCTCATCTAAGATATTTTTATTATCACCTTTAAATTTTTTAGACCATCCTGCAAGTTTAACTATCTCTTCATATTTTAATGAGTTATTTTTCTTGAAAAGCTCAAGTATTATCTGTTTTTCCTTATTTTTATTCATCTTATCACCTCTTTTTTAGTAGGTCATTTCTCATTTTAAGAGCATTTATATGGATAATTTTATCTGCTTTTATAAGATAGATTATTTTTTGATTAACTTCAAAAAGTATAGCTTCATCTAAATTTTTAAAAGCTAACTCTCTAATCTTATCCACATTTTCATACTCTCTTCCAGGTTCTATACCATCAGCTATATAAATTATTTTTTCTAAAATACCCATATCTTTTCTTCCGATTGTATGATACCTGACAGCATTGAGAATCTCCTCATCTTTAATGCCGTATTTTTGTTTTGAATATTCTGCCGCCGCGAATCCATGAAGTATCTCATTGGAATTGCTGTGTTTTTGTATCTCTTTAAAATCAAGTTGCGAGCATATCTCATTTAAAAAATCCAATTTTTCCTCTTTCATGATATCGTGAAGAAGTGCTGCTATTTTCGCTTTTTTCTGAGAGATATTATAATATTCTGCCAATTCTTCAGCTGTCTTTACAACCCCCAATACATGATTGTATCTTTTTAAAGAGACCCTACTCTTTAAATCATTTTGAATTTGATCCAATAACATCATACACATCCTCAAAACTTAGATTTTTAAATTTCTCTCATAGTAACTCGAAAATATTCCCCCTGCCTCTTTTCCATCTATAAGAAATTTAATTTTATTTACCTCTCCAATCTCACTTATTGAGTTAGTTATACCATACAAAATTACAAGAGTCATATCTGACTCAGAAGTAAGAGAATCTCTTTTTTCTATATTAAGATATAACTCTCTTTCAGACCAGTAAATATTAATAAGTTCCGGCTTTGAAAAATCGCTTTTAACCTCTTTTACCTTGCTAAAAAATTCATTATATATTTTTTTTACCAATCTATCTCTCTCTTCTTCCACATCAAATTCTACCTCTATTTTTTTTAATGAGCTTAGATTTTTATTGGGAACATACATAATTCTTTTTATTTTTTCAACTTTCGACATTTTTTCACTGCTATCTTTCTCTTCTATAACTATCTCTCTTACCTCTCTACTTTCTTGTTCTAAAAGAAAGTGTGACATCCCAGAGTAAAATGTTGTTCCAGCAAGCACTAAAGTTAAAATCACTATCAAACTTTTTTTCATTCTCTCTCCTTATCAGTAGTATGCTCTTACCTGTTCTGCTATTTTATCAGCCATTATTTTTTGATTTTTTTTGTTCACAATTTTATCTCTATCGCTTTTATTAGATATAAAACCTAACTCTACTAAAACTCCTGGAATAATTGTTTTTGGACGACCAAGTCCTCTTAAAACTGCGAAATTTGCTCCCTGTATTCCTCTATTAGTCATATTCATTGATTTTGCCAAAGCATTATTTATACCTTTAGCAAGTTTTGCAGAGACCTCTTGATATTTTTTATATTCAAGTTCTCCTAAAATTTTTGATATATCTCCAACCTTATCTCCATATTTTTCTCCAAAACTA
>JBOFTG010000012.1:0-4661 GCA_051651945.1 Fusobacteriaceae bacterium
AGAAGCTAAAAAAGTATGCAGAATCTCTAAATATTGATATAGAATTTTTTCAATCAAATTATGAAGGTGGAATAATTGAAAGGATTCAGAATGCTTATGGGGTCCTGGATTATATAATAATAAATCCAGGAGCTTTTACTCACTATAGTATAGCTATAAGAGACGCTTTATTGTCAGTTGGAATCAAAGTTATTGAGGTGCACCTCTCTAATATACATAGCAGGGAAGAGTTTAGACACAAATCTGTTATATCAGATATTGCTGTGGGCGTAATATGTGGTTTTGGTGAGATAGGATATAAGATGGCCGTAGACTATATAAAACAGAAAGAAAGAGAGGAAAAAAATATATGAATATAATATTTATGGGGACACCGGAATTTGCCGTTCCCTCACTTAAAGCGTTACATGAAAAATATGGGGTTAAAGCTATATTTACTAAAATAGATAAACCTAATGCAAGAGGTAAAAAAATAAATTTTACCCCTGTTAAAGAGTATGCTCTTAGCAATGGAATAGATATCTATCAACCAAATAGTGTTAAAACTGAAGAGACGATAGAGATTGTAAAGAATCTTAATCCAGATCTTATAATTGTAGTTGCTTATGGAAAGATAATTCCTCAAGAGATAATAGATATACCAAAATATGGAATAATAAATGTACACTCTTCAATACTTCCAAAGTTTAGAGGAGCTGCTCCTATAAACGCTGCAATAGTAGCAGGAGAGAAAGAAACAGGAGTTACTATTATGGATATTGAGTTAGAGCTTGATGCGGGAGATATAATAGAGATAGCAAAAACGGCGATCGATGATAAGGATAATTTCATTACACTACACGATAGATTAAAAGAGATAGGAGCTGAAGCTCTTATGGTTGCCGTAGAAAAAATATTTAATGGAACAGCAACTAGAACTAAACAAAAACATAGCGAAGCGACTTTTGTTAAACCATTCAAAAAAGAGGATTGCCATATAGAGTGGAATCAAGAAAATCAAAAAGTTTATGATTTCATTCGTGGGATGTCACCATTTCCAAGTGTCTACTCTTTTATAGAAGGTAAATTATTAAAAATAATCGAAACAGAGAAGTACGACAAATTTTATGAGAACAAAACTCCTGGAGAAGTTGTGGATGTTATAAAAAACAGAGGTTTTGTAGTTGCAACAAAAGATGCATCTCTTATTATAACAAAATTGAAACCAGAAAATAAAGGTGTAATAACTGGATCCGATAGTATAAACGGAAAACAATTGAAAATAGGAGATATACTTAAGTGATATTAGATGGAAAACAAAACTCTTTTGAAATAAGAGAAAAGATAAAAAATGAGATAGAAGTTGTTTTTAAAAATACTGATAAAAGACCAGGGTTGGCTGTTATAATAGTTGGAGAAAACTCAGCTTCGAAAGTTTATGTGAATTCGAAAATAAAAAGTTGTAGAGAGCTTGGAATGAAGAGTGAATTATATAGCGTGAGTGAAGAGGTGGATGAGAGTGAGATAGTAAATCTTATAAATCAGCTGAATGAAGATGATAATATAGATGGAATTCTCGTTCAATTACCACTTCCAGCAAAATTCAGAGAAGCTAATATAATAGAGGCTATATCTCCAAAAAAAGATGTAGACTGTTTTACACATGAGAATATAGGAAAACTATTTTTAAATGAGAAGACATCTTTAAAACCATGTACACCTCAAGGTATTGTAGAACTTCTAAAAAAGTATGATATAGAGTTTTTAGGCAAAAGAGTAGTGATAATAGGAAGAAGTAATATTGTAGGTAAACCTATGGCACTTATGTTTATAAATGAAGGTGCAACTGTTACAGTGTGTAATAGTCATACTAAAAATTTGATTAACATAACAAGAGAAGCTGATATATTAGTTTCAGCTGTAGGTAAACCAAAGTTTATAACAGAGGATATGATAAAAAAAGATGCAATAATAGTAGATGTTGGAATTAATAGAGTAGAGGGTAAACTTGTAGGGGATGTAGATTTTGAAAATGTAAATTCAAAGGCGTCATATATAACACCTGTTCCTGGTGGAGTTGGTCCAATGACAATAGCTATGCTTATGAAAAATACCTTTGAGGCTTTTAAAAACAATAGGGGATGATAACATGAAACTTGATTTAGAATCTATAAAAAAATTATCTGAAAATCTTAATAGATATAATTTGAACGAAGCAACACTAGAAACTCAAGAGATGAAAATTACGATTAGAAAAGAGAAACCAGCAGAAAAAAATATGTATAAGGAAGTTGTTGAAAATTCAAAAATCTCTTATGAGGAATCGGAAGAGTTAGTAACGGAGCCAGTTGAGGAAACTCAATCAAACTTCGAAACATTTACATCTCCAATAGTAGGAACTTTTTATAAATCGCCAGCCCCTAATGCTGAGTGTTTTATAAAAGAGGGACAAGAAGTGAAAATTGGAGACACCCTTTGTATAATTGAGGCAATGAAACTTATGAATGAGGTAAAAGCTACAAAAAACTTCAAAATTCAAAAAATAGTAGCTGAAGAGGGAAAAGTTTTAAAAAAAGGAGACACAATTTTTTTAATTTCATAAATTCAGAAATAAAGCTGTAGAGATGATCTTCGGCTTTGTTTTTCTTAATTTAGAAAAAAGGAAAACAGGTGCTTTCATTCATATAATAGTATTATTAACTATAGTAAAAAAAACTGAAGTTTGTTAAGTTGTTTTTTATTGTATTTTATGATAAAATACTGTGTCATATGGAGGATAATTGTGAAGAAAATATTGGATGTTATGAATGAAGATGTGGTTTCAATTAACAAAGGAACTACAATAGAAGAGATAGTAAAAATTATGAAAGAGAAAAAAATAGGTAAAATTCCTGTAATTGAAGAAGGAGAAGTATTAGGTGTGGTTACAAGAGAGGATCTGCTTGTAAAGCACGAACTTCCACCTATGCAACCTGTAATAGCTTTTTGGGAAGTGTTAATAACTCTTCCTGGGAACGGAGAATTTGAGAAAAAATTAGAGAAGCTTACAGCATATAATGCAGAGCAGATTATGAATAGAGAATTTTATAGTTGTTCATCAGAAGATAATTTAGAAAAAATAGTTACAGAGATGCTAGAATGCAAGCATGATTATACATTGGTTATAGATAATGGAATCTTAATCGGTATAGTTACAAAATCGGATCTTATATCAAAATGTTTTTAAAAATATAATTTATAAATTTAGAGGAAGGTGCTATCTAAAATTGGATTTGGATCAGAGTATTGTCAGTGATATTATTTTGTTAGTAGTGTTAATAATTTTATCAGGAATTTTTTCAGCGTCAGAAACAGCTTTAACTTCATTTCGTAGTACTTTTTTAGAGGAAATTGAGTGGAAATATCCTAAAGAAACAACTCTTCTTAAAAGTTGGTTAAAATATCCAAATGAGATACTAACAGGAATGCTTCTAGGAAATAACATTGTAAATATTTTAGCTTCGTCTATTGCAACTGCTCTTACGCTTAACATTATGGGAAACAATTCAACATCTATTCTTGTTTCTACTATAGTAATGACTGTTGTAATTCTTATTTTTGGAGAGATAACTCCTAAGATAATTGCTAAAAATAATTCGATTTTAATTTCAAGAATTGTAATAGTTCCTATGCATCTCTTGTCAGTTATAACAAAACCTATAGTTTTTATATTGATGGGAATTTCTAAAATAATAGGAAGACTTTTTGGTATAGAGATAAAAGATGAAGCACTTATGATAACAGAAAAAGATATAATATCTTTTGTAAATGTAGGTGAGGCTGAGGGTATTATAGAAGAGGGTGAAAAAGAGATGATTCACTCAATTTTTGAATTTGGAGAGACAAGTGCAAAAGAAGTTATGACACCAAGAACATCTATGTATTCTATAGAAGCTACAAAAACAATAGAAGAGGTATGGGATGAGTTGTTAGAAACGGGTTTTTCAAGAATTCCTGTCTATGAAGAAACTATAGATGATGTTATAGGGATTTTGTATGTAAAGGATATTCTTAAATCTGTAAAAAAAGGTGAGACTGAGAGACGAATAAAAGAATTTGTAAGAATTCCATACTTTGTTCCAGAGACAAAATCAATTATCGAAATATTAAAAGAGTTCCAAATCAAAAAAGTTCATATTGCAATGGCTTTAGATGAATATGGAGGAGTTGTTGGTTTGGTTACAATAGAAGATCTTATAGAGGAAATTGTAGGAGAGATAAGAGATGAGTTTGATCAAGAAGAAGAGGAAACAATCATCAAAATTTCTGAAACTGAATATATTATAGATGCTATGATAGATATAGAAACTTTAAATAAAGAGCTTTCATTAGAACTTCCGATTTCCGAAGATTATGAGAGTTTGGGAGGGCTTATAACTACAGAGTTATCTAAAGTTTGTGCAATAGGAGACTCAGTTGTTTTGGGAGATGTAAAACTTGAAGTAAAGGAACTTGATAAAATGAGAATTTCAAGGGTGTTACTAGAAAAAATAACAGGCGAAGAAAGATGAAAAAAACAGTGAAAAGCTACTTTTATACAGGTTTAATAGCACTTCTCCCAATAGTAATAACATTATATATATTAGAGTGGATATTTAATCTTATTTTAGAACTTATATCAACATCTCATTTAGCAGTTATTC
>JBOFTG010000013.1:0-1471 GCA_051651945.1 Fusobacteriaceae bacterium
ATAATTTGAATGGAGGATATTTAATGAAAAGAACTAAGTATGTATTTGTGACTGGTGGGGTTGTATCATCTCTAGGAAAAGGAATAACGGCAGCATCTTTGGGAAGATTATTGAAAGAAAGAGGTTATAGTGTAACTATTCAAAAGTTTGATCCATATATAAATGTAGACCCAGGAACTATGAATCCATATGAGCATGGAGAAGTTTTTGTTACAGTAGATGGAGCTGAGACAGATTTAGACTTAGGTCACTATGAAAGATTTTTAGATGAAAACTTAACAAAATATAACAATATAACAACTGGAAGAATCTATCAATCTGTTATTAATAAAGAGAGAAAAGGTGAATACTTAGGAAAAACTGTTCAGGTTATTCCTCATATAACTAATGAAATAAAATCTAAAATAGAGTTAGTAGGAAAAGAGAGTGGATCAGATATAGTTATAACTGAAATTGGTGGAACAGTTGGAGATATTGAATCAACACCATTTCTAGAAGCTATCAGACAGTTTAAATATGATGTAGGAAGAGAAAATGTTTTATATATCCATGTGACATTAGTTCCATATCTGAAAGCAGCTGGAGAGTTAAAAACAAAACCTTCTCAGCACTCTGTAAAAGAGTTAATGAGTTTAGGAATAAGACCTGATATTTTAGTTTGTAGAACAGAGCATCCTCTGAATTCAGATTTAAAAAGAAAATTATCGATGTTTTGTGATATAGATCCAGATGCTGTTATAGAAGCACCAGATGCAAAAACAATTTATGAAGTCCCTCTTATAATGGAGAAAAATGGATTAGCAAAGGTAGCTTGTCAAAAATTAGGAATAGAAAATAGAGAGCCTACTCTAGATGCATGGAAAGAGGTAGTAAAAAATATAAAACATCCAAAAGATAAGATAAAACTAGCTGTAGTTGGAAAATATATAGAGTTGAAAGATGCATATATAAGTATAAATGAATCGATTGAACATGCAGCTTATAGTTTAGGTTTAAAAGCAGATATTCACTATGTTCAAGCAGAGGATTTAAATCCATCTTCATTGGAAGGATTTAATGGAATTTTAATCCCTGGTGGATTTGGAGATAGAGGAGTAGAGGGTAAAATTGATGCTATAAAGTTTGCTAGAGAAAATAAGATTCCATTTTTAGGAATATGTTTAGGAATGCAAACAGCTGTAATAGAGTTTTCAAGAAATGTTTTAGGAATGAAAGAAGCTAATTCAACAGAGTTTGATAAGCTGAGTAGATATCCTGTTATTGATATTTTACCAGATCAAAAAGATATTAAAAACTTAGGTGGAACAATGAGATTAGGTGTTTATCCTTGTAAATTAGAAAAAGAGAGTTTGGCATATGAGCTTTATAAAGAGGAGCTTATTTACGAGAGACATAGACATAGATTTGAGTTTAATAATGAGTTTAAAGAGATTATTCAGGAAAAAGGATTGAAAATATCTGGATCATCTCC
>JBOFTG010000014.1:0-5417 GCA_051651945.1 Fusobacteriaceae bacterium
GTTCCAAGGCTCAGGTCCAAGTGACATTAGGAAAGTGTTCGGGTTAAATGTCCCCGCTCCTGTCTCTATATCATATGGATTTCCTATTATGCAACCCTTAGAACTCCAGTATTGTTGTAATGCAAATATCATCTCTTGAAAGGTCATCTCTCATTCCTCCTAACAAAATAGTCCACTACAAGAAAAAATACCCCTACATTTATCCAAACATCTGCCACATTAAAAACATAGATCCATATTCCACGAAAATCCATCATGTCTATAACGTATCCTCGGAATACTCTATCTATCATATTTCCTGTTGCTCCAGCTAAGATAAAAGAGTAAGCAATTTTTTCCCATATATCTATTTTTTTGAATTCTTTATAAAAATAAAAAGATATTCCTAATACCGCTGCTACCGTAAGCAGAGATATATATATTGTCTTGTCTTGAAATATCCCAAAGGCTATCCCCATATTTTTCACATAAGTAAGATGGAAAAAACCATCCACAAGGGAAATGGTCTCTCCATATTGTAATTTTTCTATTGTAAGATATTTTGTATACTGATCCAAAAGAACTAGCATGGCAATCAACAAACCGTAGAACATAATCTCTCCTTATTCAGCCATAACTGTTGAACATCTAGGGCATAAAGTTGGATGCTCAGGATTAGTTCCTATGTTTTCGCTGTATTTCCAACATCTTTCACACTTCTCTCCTGGAGCGTGTTCTACTTTTATCGCAAGTGCAGGTAACTCCTCTCCAGTTGTAAAGCTATCATCTTTTTCTGAAATCTCCACTCCTGAAACCATTGTTACAAGCTCAACAAGACTTATATTATCTTTTAGGAATTTTCCAAGAGTTGCATCATCTGTTGCCAAAGTTAATTTAGCATCCAGTGCATTTCCTATAATCTTGTTTTCTCCCTGTCTTCCTTTTTCAAGAAGCTTATTGGCGTCTTTTCTTACTTTTATAAGAGTATTCCATTTCTCTTCTAGAGTTTCATCCAACCAGAAATCTTTGTTCTCATACCATTTAGTAAGTAAAACTGATTCTGCATCTCTCATGCACTCAGGAAGATTTTCCCATATCTCTTCAGCTGTAAACGATAAAACCGGTGCTATCATCTTAGTAAGAGTAAGTAAAATTTCACTCATAGCTGTCTGAGCAGATTTTCTAGCTTTAGAGTCTGTATTTTCAGCATATAATCTATCTTTTATTATATCCAGATAGAATGCTGACATATCTATTCCAGCAAAATAGTTTATCTCTTGGAATAGGTTATAGAACTCATACTTAGAATATGATTCTGTAACTTTTCTCTTTAATCTCTCAAGTTTATCTAGTGCCCATCTATCAGCTTCTAGAAGTTCCTCGTATGCAACACTGTCTTTTGCAGGATCAAAGTCATTTGTATTTCCTAATATATATCTTGCTGTATTTCTTACTCTTCTGTAAGCTTCAGCCATCTGTTTAACTATGTTATCAGATATTTTTACATCTTCACTATAATCTACCGAAGCACACCATAGTCTTAATATATCTGCTCCATAAATTTTTATGATATCTTCTGGTGCAACAACATTTCCAACTGATTTAGACATTTTTTTACCCTGTCCATCATTAACAAATCCATGAGTTAATACAGTTTTATAAGGTGCATCACCTGTTGAACCTATCGATGTTAATAGAGATGTTTGGAACCATCCTCTATGTTGATCTGATCCCTCAAGGTAAAGGTCAGCAGGTCTTCTTAATCCTCTTGGCTCAAGAACAGCTCTATGAGAAACTCCAGAATCAAACCAAACATCCATTATGTTTGTCTCTTTTCTTAGCTCTATACCTTTAAGATTATACTTTTCAAGCAATTCCTCTCCGATAAGATCTTCAGCAGTTCTCTTTACCCAAGCGTTTGTACCCTCAGTTTTAACTATCTCTACCACTCTAGCTAATATCTCTTTGTTATATATCTCTGCTCCTGTTTGCTCATTATAGAAAATAGGAATAGGTACTCCCCATGTTCTCTGTCTTGAGATACACCAATCTGGTCTTGACTCTAGCATAGTTCCAATTCTGTTTCTTCCCCATGCAGGTATAAATTCTACATCATCAAGAGATTTCATCGCTTTATCTCTAAGATCTGAACCTTCACATCTTACAAACCACTGCTCAGTTGCTCTAAATATCACTGGAGTCTTTGATCTCCAATCATGTGGATATGAGTGCTCTATCTTAGCTTGCTTTAAAATATGTCCGCTCTCTGTTAAGTCTTCACAGATAAATCTGTTTGCTTTAGCATAGAAAAGTCCAGCATATTTTCCAGCTTCCTCTGTTAGAACTCCTTTATTGTTTACTGGTGATATTACTGGAAGTTTGTATCTTGTTCCAGCTACATAGTCATCTTGTCCATGACCTGGTGCTGTATGTACAGCTCCTGTTCCAGCTCCAAGAGTTACGTGATCTCCAAGTATTATCATTCCATTTCTATCAAGGAACGGATGCTTATATGTACATCTCTCAAGAAGATCTCCAGAGAACTCTTTTATAAGTTTATAATCTGTTATCTCCATCTCTGCAAAAGCTTTATCTGCAAGTTCAACAGCTAATACAAGGTTTCCTTTTTCAGTTTCGTAAACTCCATATTGGAACTCTGCATTAAGCGATATTCCAGTATTAGCTGGAAGTGTCCATGGAGTTGTTGTCCAGATTATAATAGATGCCGAAGTAACTCCAAGCTTCTCAAGTGTGTCTTCGTTAGCTTCCATTTTCACATAGATTGAAGTAGAGATGTGATTTTTATATTCTATCTCAGCTTCTGCTAGAGCTGTCTCTGTAACTGGTGACCAGTAGATTGGCTTTAACCCTTTAAATATATATCCGTTTTCATAAAGCTCTCCAAAAACTTCAAGTTGCTTTGCTTCATATTCAGGAATAAGTGTTAGGTATGGATTTTCCCAATCTCCTAAAACTCCAAGTCTTATGAATTGGTCTCTTTGAATTCCAACCCATTTCTTTCCATACTCAGCACATCTATCTCTGATCTCATCTTGAGTCATAGATTTCATCTTTTCTCCAAGTTCCTCACTTACTTTAAGCTCAATTGGAAGACCATGAGTATCCCATCCTGGAATATATGGAACTTTGTATCCAAGTAATCTCTTTTGCTTCATAACTATATCTTTCAATATTTTGTTAAGAGCGTGACCTATATGGATATTTCCATTTGCATACGGTGGTCCATCATGCAGTATAAACTCCTCTTTCCCAGCTTCTAATCCCTTTTCATAAATTTTATTTTCGTTCCATTTTTTTATGAAATTAGGCTCTTTTGATGGTAGGTTGGCTTTCATCTGGAAAGCTGTTTTCGGTAGATTAAGTGTTTTTCCATAATCTTTTTTCTCTGTCGTCATAGATTTTCATCTCCCTTATATATATTTAAAGTTATTCTTGCTTCTGTTCCCTCTCCAAACTTAGAATAATATTTTATTATTCCAGAATGAGATTTTATTATTCTATATACCAAAGACAATCCTAGTCCAGGGGTGTCACCGTTAAGACTTGCAAAAGGTTCATATATTCTTCCCATCTGCCGTTCTGTCATCCCTATCCCTGTATCTAAAATTCTTATTGTTAATTTATCTGTATTTTTATCCTTAGATATTATTACATTTATTTTTTTATCGAGTTTATCTGTTTTTAAAAGAGCGATATATGAGTTTTTCATTATCTCATAAAAAGCTTTTTTAAGTGCATCTCTATCTCCATAGACAACAGCATTAGCGGTATTAAAAACCGAAAGAATAACTCCGTTATTTAAAGATTCTTCACTCTGCTCATTTACTATCTCATTAAATATACTTTCTATTTCGATTTTTTCAAATCTATTATTCACAGAATTACTATACTCATGAAATATCTTATTTTCTTTTTTTAACTTCTCTATCGTTGGCAAAACTGTTTTAAACTCAAGATCAAAATCTCTTTGACCCCTGTTGTAACGTTCTATTATATTTTCTATATTATTGAGAAAAATCTCTCTATTATTTAAAAAACGCTCCAAAAGTCTTGTTATTGTAAAGTTACGTTCTCTGTCTAGCTTCTCCTCTTCCATATGTTTGTTTCTTATTCTCATAGAAACATTCATAGAGAGAAGATTCATAAGCTCATACTCTTCTTGAGTTATAGTTTTATCTGAATCAAAATAATCTACAACTATGCATCCTATATTTCTCTTTCTACTGTATATCGGAATTATCATAAAATTATTTATTCCTAAACTTTTAAAAAGATCATTTCCAAGGTCGAATGTATATCCTTTCTGATTAAAATATGAAACTTTTCTCTCAATCAAAGCTTTCACTATAAGGTTATCTCCCTTGTAAGGTATCTTTATATATTTTATGAGATTATCTAGATCGTTGATTTGAAAATCAAATCCTCTTCCTATTCCTTTTGATAATCTACCGGTTAAACTTTCTTTATAAGCAGACATCTCTCCACAAAATTGATCTGTCTCCCTGCTGTATCTAAAATACATAGCTCTTCCATAGCCTAACCCCTGTTCAGATGTAAATGCATTCAAAAGTGTTTTTATAAGATCATTTACCTCAGCCTCAAAATGTAAACCTAATAATAGTTTTTCAATAGCTTCTATTCTACTTATGTTCTCTTCTAGATTTATATTTTTTTCATTTAAAGTTTTGTGGTTGTGCTTAATCTCTCGCAACATCTTTCTAAAGGAGTTATTAAGTTTTTGAATCTCTCCAAACTCTGTGTCAGAAGATTTTAAAATATAATTATAATCTCCTTTTCCTATTGATTCTGCTGCTTTTGCAATATCTAAAAGGGGTCTAAACATCTTTCCAAAAATCCTTGTGAAAATACTCATTCCGAGAACAATAAAGACAATAACCATAAACATAACTATCATTGATACAAATTTTTTCTCTCTATAAAACTCCTCTTTAGAGATTGCAAGTCCAGCTACACCTATTTTTTCTCCCTCAGATCCCCTTAAAGCATACGTGATAAAGTAAAATGGTTGGTTTTCTAAACTTTCTTCATAAGAGTAATATTTTTCTTTGCTTTTTTCGAGATGATGATATAAATTTTTTGGCATCAAGTTCTCTTTTATTCTATAATTAAAATCTCCAGCATAATAGTTTTCTCCAGCAATTAAAAACATCTTATCCTTACCATTTATGGCTACAATATTTTTAGTTTTTTGAAGAAGCTCATAATTCAAGGGAACAGTCACTATCACAATATGTTTTTTATAACTTATATAATATGTGAAAATTAATCTAGCATAGATTCTACCTTCAACATCTTCAAGGTAATACCTTTTAGATAACAATTTTTCCTCAGATCTTAATTTTTCAAAAGTACTATTATTTTCCAATGTGAGTTTAGATCTTTCTGATATGAGTCCC
>JBOFTG010000015.1:0-2769 GCA_051651945.1 Fusobacteriaceae bacterium
TAACAGCTTTTTCGAGAGTAGAACCTTTATGTCCAAATTGTCCGCCAGAAGGTTTATCACTTTTCTGACGGAGAGACTTGGTTTTATCTTTTTTTTTAGTAAATTTATCAGAAGAAGGAGATAGACTACTATTAGTACTATTCATTCCTAATCTAAATTTTAGTTCTGCATTTTCTTTTCTAAGTTCATCAACCAAGACATTAAGTCTTTTAATCTCAACTAAAGCTTCTCTCAAAAGTTTTTCAATCTCTGTCATCAAAGGTTCACCTCCATAATTAGTTTTCAAGCTATTGTACCACAAATTTTGAAGAATAGAAAAAAAGATGCCAAAAAATTTCTGACATCTCTATTTTTAATAATATTTTATTGTTTTTCTCTCATAGCTGAGTAGTTACCAAGTTAGTAAAAAGAGGAGCGATGCTCCTCTTTTTTTTGTTATCTATCGCAACGGTAAATTACAGGTGAAGATCCAAAGAAAAGATTGTTCTTTTTAGATTCTATCTCAACGTGAAGAATCTCAGTAGCTAGATGAGTGTTGCTTCTAAGTGCTTCAGGAGGAAGTACATCAGGGACATCAATATGATCAAAATCTTTCATATGACAGTAATTTTTCCAAAGCCCAGCTTTTATCTTTTCAATATCTGTAGGTTTTCTAAGAAGATCTAAAAGTTCAATCTTGAAATTTTCAAGTGTAGAGGGATCAATATCTTCACTTAGAAGTGAAAGTTTTTTAGCAAAACTACTGCTAAAGTCATAATTAATCTCTGTACATAGAAGTCTCACAATGTGCCAGATATTTTTTAAATCTTGAATAGATTCTAACTTGTGATCTCTAATCCAGATAAAACTAAGTAATCTTCTCTTCCAGTCCCACCATTTGATTGGGCTAGCGAGATCTTGAGCAGGTATTAAAAAGCACATATTTTTTAATAGTAAAGATCCAAAAACTCCAGGAGGATTACCTAACTTTTTATTTTTTAAAGATGTTCTATATACGCCACAAGAAGGACTACCCTCCATAAAAATATATGCATCTATCTTCGCTCTCTTAAGAGCATCGAAACAAGCTATTGAGCCAAGACGGATCATCTCACTCATATCTTCGCCTTCACGATTTTTTATGTGAGCTTTTCCTTCCCAAAAATCATGTCCATTTCCTCCTGAAAGTCTTATAGAGCTACGAGGAACACCAAGTCCACTCATAACCTCAGGGCACACAGGCTCCCATAGAAAAGATGATCTCTCTCTACCTAACTCTCCCAACATATCCCAACCTTTAGCATTATATCTAACTTTAGCACCATACATACATGCCGATATACCAAGTCTTATTTTTTTATTAATTTCAGCAACCATAAATTTCCTCCAATTTTTAAGACTAATCAATCTCAATATATAATACAGTATAAAGAAAATTAATCCTTTAATTTAAATTTTAAAATTACACAGAATTTAAATTTTATCCGTTTATCAAACATAAGGTTTTAATAGTGTTAAAAACATTGAAAATATTGACTTTTTCAAAATAATAAGATACAATAAATAGTCGTATTTTTTTGAAATATAATTTAACGGGGGAGAACAGATTGAAGGGGATGTTTTTTATAATTTTCTTGGGAATGAGTTTATTAACTTTTTCTAAAGAACAAGATTTTAGTAAGAGTAAAAATAATGAGATAAAAGAGTGGATGGGAATTCCGTATCCTATGAAACGTTGGGGAGTTTCAATATTAGGAGTAAATCAAGTAGAGAGTGGAAATATAAAAAAAGTAGATATGAATTTTGATAAAATTGAGATACAGATTCCAAATTTAGGTGTTTTAGAATCTGATTTAAAAATTATTAATCCAGATTCTATAGAAGTTGATGCAGATGTGAAACTTGTGAAAGTTGATTATTTTGTACTTCCTTTTCTATCGGTCTACGGTATATATGGTCAAGTAGATGCAAAAGTTAAGATGAGAGCTGGAAATCCAGGGATATCTAATCCTAAATTTGTATTGGATAGAGTAGACACAGGCAAACCAATATCTGATTCTTTTCAAAATGAAATTATCGGAAAAATAGAAAGTGAATTAAACAAAAATCCAGAAGCTATAGAGGGATTAGTTAATAAAGATTTAGCTCAGCAGATAACTCTTAATGGAGATTTTAATACAGAGGGAGACATATATGGAATAGGAGCTTTAGTTGCGGGAGAATACAAAAATATCTTTGCTATGTTTCAATATACCTATAGTGAGATAAAGATGAAAGATGGTCTTGCAAAAAAGAAAGCTGAGATGGCAAATGGAAGGTTGGGTTATAGTTTTAAGCCAGATGGTCGATACATCAGAAGTTTTACACCATATATCGGAGCTGGATACCAACTTATGGATACTCAAGTAAAAGCTGGAGTAGGGGATCTGAATGTAATTATAGATTTGGAATTAGATGAGATATCTCCAGCAGCTGGATTTTTTGTTCAGTTTCCTAATGATATAACTCTCTTAGTTGAAGGAACATGGGGTACAAAGGATTCTATTGCAATAGATTTAGGATATAGATTTTAAAAGTTAAAATTATACAAATTAAAAGCTCGATACTTTTTATAAAAAGTATCGAGCTTTTTAATGGTTATATAACGAAAGAGATATTTTTCTCATGGATAGTTTTTTGAATATCGATAACCCTCTGGTTTAGACTACCTCTCCATTTAAGAGAACTATCTTTTTCTTTTAAATGAAATTTTCCATCGATAAGGACATCACAAAGAGATACTAAGCTATA
>JBOFTG010000016.1:0-1767 GCA_051651945.1 Fusobacteriaceae bacterium
ATGGAAAAAAATGGAATGAGGTATTTTCAGGAGAATCTAGTGGAGTTACAGATAGTTATGAAAGATATAGCTTAGAAAAAAGCGAGAAAGTAAGTTATATAAGAGTATCTGGTCAAGGAAATAGTGTGAATAAGTGGAACTCAATTTCTGAATTTAAAGTAAATGCAAAAGAAAATATTAAAAGTGCAAGTGAGCATCAGAAAGCTAAAGATCTTGAGATGGCAAATGCTAAAGATTATGTTTCTGAAGGAGAGATCTTTTGGAATCCTAAAATTGATGAGAACTGGGAAAAAACATGGAATATCATGGGAGATAAGAGATTTGGTTTGAAAGAAAATTTAGAAGTTGTAAAGGATGGAGCTGATAATGTTTTCCGTGTTAAATATCCAAAAGGTTCAATAGCACCGAACGCAGTTGAAAACCTTGGAGCACCTCTTGGTGGAGCACAATTTTATGTGAACTTAGAGGGAAGAAAATCAGCAGAACTTAGTTACATGTTAAAATTCTCACCTAATTTTGATTTTGCAAAAGGTGGAAAGATTCCTGGATTTTACGGTGGAGATAGAAATGCTAGTGGTAAGAGAATGCCTACAGAAGATAGTGGGTTTAGTACACGAATGATGTGGAGAGAAAATGGATCAGCATATATATATGCGTATCTTCCATCAAGCTCTATGCATGGAACATATCTAGGAAGATGGCAGTTTGAAAAAAATAGATGGCATAAAATCTCTCAAAGAGTTTATCTAAATGAAGCTGGAAAATCTGATGGAAAGATAGAAATTTATTTGGATGGAAAATTAGTTACTGAGATAAAAGATCTAAAATTTAGAAACGGAGAAAACCTAAAGATAGATGGACTATTCTTTAGTACATTCTTTGGAGGTTCTGATAAAAGTTGGGCATCAAGAGACAATGTTTATATGGACTACAAGAATTTTGAGATGAGAGAGGTAAAGTAGAGAATGAATTATAAAAATCTGATAGAGGAATTTTTAGATCCTCATATTGAAAGAATCATAAATTTAGTTGCAGAAGAGGGGAAAAAACTTCAAATCGCAGATACTTTAGTTTTTAATAGTAAAGCACAGTTTACAAATGGAAAAGTAGTGAACGGAGTAGCTTACCTACTGGAGAAAGGTTATAGTAGAGAAAAAACTGACAAAATTTTACTAGAGATGTTAGATTATCCATTTGAAACGTGGGGGATATTAAATGCACTTTTCGGATTCTTAAGACTTCATAAAAAAGGGATTTTAGAGAGTAGTATAGAAAATGATATTTTAAAAAAATATAGAGATGTACTTACGACAGATAGTTTTTTAGATAGTGAGAGTTTAAAGCTTAAAGATAAACCTACAAATTATTATGGTGTGGCTTTTGGTGTTACAGCTATAAGAGAAGTTTTAGGTTGGGAAAATAGTGTGGATAGTAAAAAGATATTTAGGAAACTCTCATCTCATATAGAGAAGTATTCTGGAGAGTATGAATTTATGGATGAGACAGAGGGAGATGGAAGATTTGACCGTTATTCTTTTCTTATCCCAGCAGAGATTTGTCATCTACTAGAGATAACAGGTCATGAAATTCCAGATATGTATCGAAGAATGTTAAGGAAATCAGCTGAATTAATGCTTAGTATGGCAAATGAAGATGGAAAAGGATTTCCGTATGGAAGAAGTATTGGAGCATATGGAGATACAGCGATAATAGAAGTTTTGTCAATAGCTTCTAAGATAGGAGTATTAGCAGAGAATGAGCTAAAAT
>JBOFTG010000017.1:0-1808 GCA_051651945.1 Fusobacteriaceae bacterium
ATGAAGATGAAAAGAATATCAGGATTAACTCAATATGAGCATGTTGCCTTAGAGGACTTAAAAATAGTAGCTGGAGATAGATATTCAAAACTTTATGAAGCATTACAAAACCTAGAAAAAGAGGGTTATATTGAATTGAAAGAGAATGAGTATAAATATACACAAAAAGGGATTTTCTGGGGAAATAATATCTCATCACTATTAGTTGAAGCATATTTTGAAGGATAAAAGGGGAGAGAAATGAAAAAAACAGCATTGATATATTCATCATTAACAGGTAACACAAAAAAAGTTGGAGAAGCTATTTTTGAAGTTATAGAGGGAGAAAAAACTATTTTCTCTGTAGAAGAGGTTACACCTGAAATGATAAAAAGTTATGACAGAATAATTTTTGGTTTCTGGGTAGATAAAGGAACGGCAGATTCTAGAATCAGAAAACTTTTAGGAAAAACTTCTGGAAAAGAGGTAGCTTTCTTTGGAACTTTAGGAGCTGAACCTGATTCAGACCATGGAAAAAAAGTTTATAGAAGAGTCACTGAGCTTTGTACTAAAAATAACACTCTTCTTGGAGGATTTTTATCTCTAGGAAAGGTTGCCGATAAATTAGTTGAAAGAATGGGGAAATTCCCAATCAATTTAATTCATCCATTAACTCCTGAAAGATTAGCAAGAATTGAAAATGCAAGTACTCATCCAAATCAGCAAGATTTTGAAAATGCACAAAAATACTTTAAAATGATTTTAGGATAGAACTATACATACATAAATAAAAAAGGTGTGAAGCTTGAATTGCTTCACACCTTTTTGTATAAAGTATTAGTTAAGTTTTTCTAAAATCTCTTCGATAGATTGCTTTCCAAAGATTACATCTTTATCATTTATAATAAGGGCAGGTACTCCCATCAAATTGAATCTCTCTTTTAGAGCTGGGAATGCGAAAATGTCAATCATCTCAGCAGTGATATTAGAATTTTCTATAGCTAATCTATGGGCTCCTGTAACTACTTCAGGACAAAGAGAACAAGATAAAGAGACTGCTATCTTTAAATTTACCTGCTTATTTACAGAGTTTATTTTTGTTTTTAAATCAGCTGAAATCTCTTGGCCAGGACCAGCTATATTATATAGTGCTAGAATAAATGAGTTTAATTCATGTCCACTAGGAAGACCAGAGAACTTAACACCTCTAAAGTTATTTTCAGAATCGATAATAGCTATAGTAGGGTAGTTTTCTAATTTTATCTTCTTCTCTAGTTCAGGATTTTCTTTTTCTTTATAGATTTTTAAAGTTATCTTATCTGATATATCAGAAATCTCTGTTAAGAATCCATCTATATTTTTTGAAAGTTCAGATTCATTTAAGATTGCTACAATTTTGATATTGCTAGTAAATCTTTCGAAGATACCTGTAAGTTGAGAGATGATACCCTCATCTAAGAACTTAGAATCTGAAATATCCTTAGATATATCAGAGGTTGTAGCTATCTCTTTTTCCTCTTTTTCAAGACCTAAAGCCTCTCTTTTCTCTTCGACAACTTTCTCTAGAACAGTTGCAGCAAGAGCACCATCAGCTACAGCAGTTACAACTTGTCTCAATTTTTTAGGTCTTATATCACCTATAGCATAAATGCCTTCAACATTTGTTTTTAAGTTTTCATCAGTTAAAATATAACCAGCAGAATCTAATTGAACATGAGATTTGAATAGATCACTTTGTGGTTTATATCCAATGAATACAAAGATTCCAAATGATTCATTATCTGTAGCGATATGTTCCCAAGTTGTATTTGTAGAGTTATCTCTAAAAA
>JBOFTG010000018.1:0-7925 GCA_051651945.1 Fusobacteriaceae bacterium
GGAATTTTCTTCTAAAGAGATGAATTCTCTCACTTCAACTTTTCTTTTTTGAAACTCTTTTGTTAATTCTGCTGAAACATTAAACATAAAACACACTCCTTTTATATTTTTTTGAAATTAAAGAAATAATTCAGATAGTTTTTTTGCTACACCATCATTATCGTTGGTTTCTATAACCTCGTTGTGAGGAAGAACTTTTTTTAAAGATGGATTATGATTGCCCATAATAAAACCTCTACCAACAGTTGATAGCATCTCAAGATCATTCATTCCATCACCAAAAGCGATAGCTTCTTCAGGAGATAAACCTTCTAAATGAAGCATTTTTTTTATAGCTTCACCTTTAGATACGCCTCTATTCATTACTTCTAAACAACTTTCAAGTGAAAGAGTGATTGAAACTTTGTCTTCGAATTTTTCATGGATTTCACGAGAAAAAACTGAAAGTTTCTCAACGTCTTCAGATATAAAAAAGAATTTAGTTATATCTCTATTTTTAACAGCTTGAAAACTTGGCACAACTGTGTGAATAAAACCAGATTCTTTATGGAATTCGTGAGCTTCAGAGAGAGGCTTTTCGACTAGCCATTCATCCCCTGAGAATATATTTTTGTGAATATCACTATCAACTGTTAGATTTATTATCTCAGCTGTAACATCTTTTGGAATAGTAACAGAGAAAATCTCTTCATTATTTTCATCGTGAACTTGAGCTCCATTTGAAGAGATGAGAAAAGAGTTTAATCCTAACATTTTTTTGAATACAGTTGCATCCATATGATGTCTTCCGGTTGCAATGTAAAATTTAATCCCTTTATCTACAATTTTTTTAATAACATCTTTGGTCGTTTCAGAAATTGTGTGAGAAGAATTTAATAAAGTTCCATCCAAATCACATATTACAGCTTTGTATATTTTTTTCATAAATTACCTCCGTATAAAAATATCTGTGTTGATTTAAGTATAACAAATTATGGTGAAAAAAAGAAGTTTAAAATCTCGTTTGAGGTTTTATGGAAGATGCTGTATACTATATATAGTATACTAGATAAGGAAAGTGGTGATTATTTTGAATGAAGAAAAAGAGATGAAAAATATCTATGCAGTTAGGAATGAAATTAAAAAAAATAATGATACAAAACTAAAAGTAATAAGGATAGATAGAAGATTGAGGCATCTAGCAATAATAGTTGGTCTGCTCTCAGTCCTGAGTTTGATGGGAGTTTATAGTGCAAGTTTTTATATAAGAGGCCATATGGGAAGTCGCGAGTTCGTTAAACATGTTATAGTTTTTTGTGTTGCAACAATGCCTTTTGCTGTAGCTATGGTTATGGATTATAGAAAATATGAAGATAAGAGATATCTGAGAGTAATTTTTTTAATTCCGATAATCACATTAGCTGCCATGCCTATTTTAGGTGCTGTTTTTCCTAAACTTATCCCTTTGAGAAATGGAGCAAGAGGTTGGATAACAATAGGTTCTCTTAGTGTACAACCTGCAGAGGTTTTTAAGATTTTTTATGTTGTTTTGATGGCGGTAAACCTATCTATTGCTGAGAGAAAAAAGTATAAAACGAAGGGGATTATTTTTTCGAGTGGAGCTATATTTTTTATTTTTAGTTTTTTAATTATGTTTCAAAATGATTTAGGGACAGTAATACATTACTTTTCTATAACTATTTTTATGATTTTTATGAGTAAGATTCCAAATAAAGTTGTTTTAAAATCTGTAGGCATTGCTTCAATTTTTATGACGACAGCAGCTGTATATGTCTATCTGAAATTTGAAACTTTTGTTAATGGTTATAAGACTGGGCGTATAAAAAGTTATGTTGAGGGACTTTTAAGTAATACCTATGATCAAGATAAAGGCTATCAAGTCGGTCAATCTCTTTTAGGTTTAGGAAATGGAGGGATGTTTGGAACAGGTTATGGAAATGGAATGCAAAAATACAGCTATCTTCCTGAGATTCATACAGATTTTATCATAGCATCTTTGGGTGAGGAGTTTGGATTTGTCGGAATAATGATTATAATGGCACTTTTTTTTGCTCTTTTCAACAGAATAAAAGGAACTGCAGCCGAATGTGATGATTATCTTGGGAAATATCTGTCGGTGGGGATAGCTGGATATATATTTATTCAATTTTTAATCAATATATCTGTTGCTATTGGTTTGCTTCCTGTTTTTGGAATACCGATGCCGATAATGAGCTTCGGAGGAAGCTCATTATTGACAGTTTTCACAGCTCTAGGTATTATCTGCAATATAAATTTAGTGAAAAGAAGAGAAGCTAAAAAAAATATAAGAAAAATAGAAGTTGAAAAGGTTTAGATTAATTCTAGACCTTTTTTAATTTTCATAATTATTTCAGAGGATGTAAGAATTTCTGCTAGTGTGAGTGAGAACTCCAAAGAGAGACCAGCTCCTGAAGAAGTTATGATATTTCCAGAAATTACGACATCTTTTTTTATATAATTTTCTCTGTTCATAGAATCTAAAACTGAACTGTGAGATGTGAATGGTATATCTTTTAAAAGATTTAAATCATTTAAGATTGTAGGAGCACCACAGATAGCGGCAATAAATTTTTGGTCTGAGTGGTACTCTAAAATAAGTTTTTTCAAAGTTTCAGATTTTCTAAGATTCTCATATCCTGGATAACCTCCTGGAAGTATCAACATATCTCCATCTTTAAAATCTACATTTTCTATAAATGAATCAGCTAGAACAGTTACACCGTGAGATGATAAAACCGATTTTTCTTCAGTTATAGATACAGTAGTGGTATCTACTCCAGCTCTTCTTAATATATCGACTGGGGTCATAGTCTCTATAATCTCAAATCCTTCAGCTAAAAATATAAAAGCTTTTTTCATAATAATGCACCTCCTGAATATATAAAACTCTTATGGAATTATACTCTAAAAAAAGGAAATAGTCACGAAATTAAGAATAGAGAGATTGGGAAATATTTTTTTGAGACAAAATAGAAATAAAAAGAACTGTAAAAAGTTTTTTTGTTTTTATTTTGAACCTTTAAATTAAAAAAGGTGTGTAATTATCTTGAAAATAAAAAAAAATCTTGCAATATTCTTGTGAATATAGTATAATATGCATCGGTCTATAAAATGATTTGTAGAGTTTGTCAGCTTTAAAAAATTTAAATAAACGAGATTAAAAGGGAGATGAAATGAAAAAGAAAATTACTTTTGTCCAAGCACTTTGTACAGCTATGGGTAACGTAATCGGTTCTGGAATATTTTTCAGAGCTAGTAGAATCCTAGATTCTACACAAGGGAACCCTGCAACAGCGGTTCTTGGTTGGATTGTTTTAGGAGCTACAATTATATTTGCAGGTTTTGCGACTGCTGTTTTAGCGAAAAGATCGACTAAAACTGGAGGAATAGTAGGGTATATTGAAGAGCACTTTGGTAAAAAGATGTCTTTTGCTGCTGGTTGGTTTATGGCTGTAATATATATTCCATCATTATGTGGAATACTTGGAATCGTTGCAGTTGGGTTTATGATTCAATTGTTTGGACTTTCTGTTACAGTTCAAGTTAAATATGCTATGGTTGCACTTACTATTATAGCTGTTTTTGCTTGGAATATGGCGTCAACTAAGATTGGAGCTATGTTCTCAACAGTTGCAACATATATAAAAGTTATGCCTCTTATAGCTATAGCTATACTTGGAATTGTTCTAGGGAAAGGAGATTCAACAGCAATGTTAACTGGTGTTGAAAATCTTGGTGGAGCTTTAGTTATTAAAGATGCTGTTACAAATACATTTATGAAAGCTGAGAGTCCTCAGTTAGTAGGATTTGCATTGTTCACAGCTCCACTTCTATCTATGGCTTTTGCTTTTGATGGATGGTTTAACATTGGTGCTCTTAGAGACGAAATGGAAAATCCAGAAGTTAATCTTCCAAAAGTATTTGCATGGAATGCAGCTCTAGTAACTTTAGTTTATGGATCATATTTTGCTGCTGTTACTTTACTTATGGATCCAGCTGAGATTATGAATGCTGGAAATGATCATGTAGGAATAATAGCTAACAAATTCTTTGGTGCTAATGGAGAAAAACTGGTTCTTACAGCTGTTGTAATATCAGTACTTGGAACTCTTAATGCAAACGCGATGGCTGGTATGAGATATGTACAAGCTCTTGCAAAAGATGATGAGTTTCCGTTTTCTAACTTCTTCAAGCAGATTCATCCAACAACGCATACTCCTTTAAATGGAGCATGGTTTGCTATAGGTGGAACAGTTGTTTTATACACTCTTTTCTATCTTCAAGAAGCATCAGGAATGTTTAAAGGAATATCTTTTGATGATATACCAATAATGTTTATATCATTATTCCTTTTACTAGTTATACTAGCTTCTCACATGGTTGCTAAAAAAGAAAACTTAGGATTCTTTACAACTTATGTGGTTCCAGTTATAGCTGCATTAGGTCAGATATTTATAGTTGTTTCATTCTTTGTAACTAATTCGAATGCATTACTATATACTATCATCTCTCTTGCAATAATAGGATCAGGATATGTAGTTAAAAATATAGGTAACTGTAAAAAAGCATAATAAAATCATTTGAAAAAAGCGGGAATTTTCCCGCTTTTTTGTTTAAACACTTTACAATTAGACATTAAAAGAGTATAATAAACAGAGAAATTTTTAAAAATAGGAAGGTGGTAAATTATGAAGCACATTATTGAAAAAGTTAATCACTACTCCGGACTGGCTAAGCAAAGAGAACTTTCTGAAGAGGAAAAAGAAGAGAGACAAAAATATAGAAAACTCTATATTGAAAAATTCAAACAGCAAGTAAGAGGTCATCTGGATAATGTTAAAATTGTGGATGATAATAATTCAGAAAGCGATTTAAAAAACTAACTACTAACAAAAAAATTAAAATATAATTGAGGGGGAAAACCATGATAAAAGTAACAGTAAAAGAACTTTACCGTAACTGTGACTCTCTTCTTGGACAACAAGTTGAGCTTTCAGGATGGGTAAAAAAATTAAGAGATCAAAAAAGTTTCGGATTTATAGAACTAAATGACGGATCATTCTTTAATGGTGTTCAAGTTGTTTTTGGTAATGAGATGGAAAACTTTGATGAAATAGCTCGTCTTTCTATAATTTCGACTATAAAAGTAATAGGAAAAGTTGTTGCATCAGAAGGAAGTGGACAGAAGTTTGAAGTAAAGGCTGAAACTATAGAAATTATACAGAAAGCTGATTTAGATTATCCTCTACAAAATAAAAGACACACTTTTGAATACCTAAGAACTGTAGCTCATCTAAGACCTAGAACGAATACTTTTAATGCAGTATTTAGAGTTAGATCTGTATTAGCATATGCAATTCACAAGTTTTTCCAAGAAAATCAATTTGTATATGTTCATACTCCAATTATAACTGGAGCTGACTGTGAGGGTGCTGGAGAGATGTTTAGAGTTACAACTCTAGATCAGAACAATGTTCCTAAAACTAAAGATGGAAAAGTTGATGTATCTAAAGATTTCTTTGCAAAAGAAACTAACTTAACTGTAAGTGGACAGCTAAATGTTGAAACTTACTGTGCTGCATTTAGAAATGTTTATACGTTTGGACCAACATTTAGAGCTGAAAATTCAAATACTTCAAGACACGCTTCAGAGTTCTGGATGATAGAGCCTGAGATTGCATTTGGAGACTTAGAAGCAAATATGGATTTAGCTGAGAACATGGTTAAATTTATAATAAAATATGTTATGGAAAATTGTCCAGAAGAGATGGAGTTTTTCAATAATTTCATCGAAAAAGGTCTGTTTGACAAACTGAATAATGTACTGAACAATGATTTTGCAAAACTTTCATATACTGATGCTATATCTGTTCTTGAAAATTGTGGAAAGAAATTTGATTATCCAGTTAAATGGGGAATCGATCTTCAGAGTGAGCATGAGAGATACCTTGCAGAGGAGCATTTCAAAAAACCAGTATTCTTAATCAATTATCCTAAAGATATAAAAGCTTTCTACATGAAACTAAATGAGGATCAAAAAACTGTAAGAGCTATGGATCTTCTTGTTCCAGGAATAGGAGAGATTATAGGTGGTTCTCAAAGAGAGGATAATTTAGAGAGATTAGTAAAGAGAATGGATGAAATGAATCTTAATAAAGATGATTATGGATTCTATCTAGATTTAAGAAGATTTGGAAGTTTCCCACATTCAGGATATGGTCTTGGATTCGAGAGAATGATGATGTACTTAACTGGTATGACAAATATTCGTGACGTAATACCATTCCCAAGAACACCTAGAAATGCAGAATTTTAATACAAAATATTGAGGTGAATTTATGGCGATAGGCTATATCTTACTTCTCCTCGTAACTTTAATACTGTTTCTAGCACTATTTCCTGATAGACATAGAATAGCTAGAAAATTTAAAAGAGTGATCTCCTTTAAGGAGGTCACTTTTATCCATAAAAAGCTTGATGAATTAGAGTATTCTTCTACTGAGGAGGAGATTAAGAAAAAAATAGATTTAAAAGTTTATTCTTTGAAAAGTGATTACACAAAAGAGGAGATGGAATATGATGTAATGAAACCTGTTGGACTTCATAAACAGGATGTGAAAAGAGTGCTGATACTTCTTCATGGAATTAGGGATAGCAAGGAAAATTGGAGGTCTAAAGCAAAGATTCTTGAAAATTATCTTGATTTATTTGAGAATAAGCAAGTAGAAGAGATGGTCTTTGTTGCTCCAGATTCAGGGTTTAACGGTGAGAGTTTTTATACAAATTTTTATCACTTAAAAGAGTTTAGATATGAAGAGTATTTTTCCAAAGAGTTTATACCTTTACTGAAGAATAGATATCCGAAAGCTAAATTTGGAATTGTAGGATTTTCTATGGGAGGGTATGGTGCTTATAAATTAGGACTTAAAAATAGTGAAAAATTTTCTGTGGTAGGAAGCATATCGGGTGCTGTAAGTCTTGTGAGAATGATACTTAATCGTAGAGTTTTTAGAATTTTTAAATATATATATATTCCAAAATTTCTATTTAACTCTTTTGATCAACAACATTTTATGAGAGTTTTTGGTCCTCAAGGCGGTCATATCTTAAGAGAAGATCCATATAGTATAATGAAAGTTATGGAGAGAGATAAAATTTTAAAATTAAAATTTTATGCCAGTGTAGGTTCAGAAGATAAAAAGCCCTACTTGATGGTACAGCAGTGGCTTGATGTGGTGGGACGTATGAAAAAACTTAAATTAGATTTTAAAGCATATGTTTATAAAGATGAGGTTCACACTTGGGAATATGTTTCTAAAGATTTGAGAAATTTCCTTCGTTTTTTCTATAATAATACAAAAGAGTGAGGTTATGATGAGGAAAATTATAAATGAGATAATTGTAGTAGAGGGAAGAGATGATATCTCAGCTGTTAAAGCTGCTGTAGATGCTGAAGTTGTAGCTGTTCATGGGTTTTCTGTGAGAAGAGGTCAAAATTTAGACAAGTTGGCAACAGCTTATAAAAATAGAGGTCTTATAATACTTACAGATCCAGATTATGCAGGAGAACAGATTAGAAGAGCTATAATGTCAAGATATCCTAACTCTAAAAACGCTTATATTTCAAGAGATGAGGGAACAAAAGGTGATGATATTGGGGTTGAAAATGCGAACCCTGAAGCTATAATAAAGGCTTTGGAAACTGTCAAAATTGAAAATCCAACTGAAAAAATTGAAATTTTCACGATGGAGGATTTGATTGATAACGGTCTTACAGGTGGAGAATCTGCAAAAGAAAAAAGAGAGAAACTAGGAAAAATTCTCTCTATAGGTTATTCTAATAGTAAACAGTTGCTTTCTAAACTTAACAGATACAGCATAAGTAGAGAGGAGTTTGAAGAAGC
>JBOFTG010000019.1:0-2345 GCA_051651945.1 Fusobacteriaceae bacterium
ATTGCTACATATGGAATGTTTCTACATTCCTGTTTGAAGTCTAATCCATAACCGATTACAAATTCGTCTTCTATTTCGAATCCTACATAATCAACTTCAACTTCTATCTCTCTTCTGCTTGGTTTATCAAGTAAAGTAACTATTTTAAGAGATAACGGATCTCTTGTTGCTAAAATTTCTTTTATTTTAAATAATGTTCTACCAGTATCTATTATATCCTCAAGTATAATTACATGTTTACCCATAATTTTCTCATCTAACTCTTTGTTTATCTTTACTTCTCTAGAAGATTCCATCTCATCTCCATAGCTACTTACCGCCATAAAATCCATTTTTAAAGGAAGTTTTATCTCACGACATAAATCGGCCATAAATACAACAGACCCTTTAAGAAGACATACAATTATAAGATCTTCCTCTTTATTCATATAATCAGATGTTATCTGTTTTCCAAGTTCTGCTACCCTTACCTTGATTTCATCCTCTGTTATCATTTTTCTGCAGATTCCTGCTTCCCAAGATTTTTTCATTTTGTTCCTCCTGATATATGTTTAATTTTCTTCTTATCAATTATTACATTTTAACATTTTAGCTAATATTTATCAAGACAATTAGCGAGCAGTTACTATTTTTTAGTACACAAATTCTATTCCATAACTGATTTCGAACTGCTCATTTCCATTTATGGTTATCATATCCTCTTTTTCCTGAAACTCTCCTTTAAATCCATCCATATCACTCTTACCAATCCATGGTTCAATACAGATAAATTCGCCTTCAGATTTTTTCCAAAAAGCTAAATATCTAAATCCTTTTATATTAACTTTTATAAAATCTCCACTCTCTTTTTCTACCAATTTTACAAACTCACTTTTGAAATTTGAAAAAACATATGTATTTGCCACATCATAGATTGCTAAATCTAACTTTTTATCATTTAGATTGAACTTTGTTCTCTTTCCAGTATATGTAGCCGAACTTGTAATCTCATGAAGATTAAGTTGTGTATCATCTGAAAACTCTATATAGTAATCCGCCATTTTTTTCCCTTTGTGAAACGGCATTTTAAATGCAGGGTGAGCTCCTAGCGTAAAGATAGTTTTTTCTGATGCTGGATTTTCAACTGAGTAAGTTGTTACAAGTTCTCTCTCTTCAAGCTTATAATTTATACTTAGAAGAAATTTGAATGGAAAACTATTTTCTTCAATCATTGAATCATCAAGAATAAAAGTAACTTCAGTCTCTTCCTTATTTTTAAAACCAAAAATTGAGTGTCTTGCAAAACCATGGTTGCCAAGTTTATAAGTTTTCCCACTATATCTTATCTCATCACCTATAGATTTTCCAACAGTAGGAAAAAGGTTAGGAGACACACCATTCCAAATATCTGGGTTTTTATTCCACATATAATTTTCACCAGTTTTTTTAGAGATAACTCTAGTCACCTCTGCACCTTTTTCTTCAATCTCCACAATCAAAAACTCATTTTCTATTCTTACCATCTCTTTCACTCTCCCTATTTTATAAAACTTATCTCCCTATGATTTGTATATATTACAGCTCCAGGTCTAGCTCCCTTAGGTTTAGACACAAACTTTCTTTGGGTATATTCTATAGTTACCCTATGCCCCATTTCTGATTTAGAATATTTTAGTGCCACCCTAGCTGCACGCTCTATAAGTTCATCAGTCATATAGCCTCTATTTACTTTTAATATTACATGAGAACCCGATATATCTTTTGCATGAAACCACAGATCTTCCTTGTCTCCAACTTTAAAGGTTACAAAATCATTTTCACTATTGTTTCTTCCATATATAATCTTATGATTTTCTTCATCTTCAGATATTGCAAAATTTTCACTTTTTAATTTTTTCTTAGCTTTAGAGGTGCCTTTTTTTGCTATTTTAAGATATCCCTCTCTCTCAAGTTCAACTTGAATATTTTTAAGATTTTCAGATGTCTGTATCGTTATAGCTAAAGCTTGTGTCGACTCTAAATACTCCACCTCATCTCCAACTTCCAAAACTCTTCTCTCATTCGAAATTAGTCCTCTTTTTAGTTTATTATATTTTTTATAATAACTATCTATATTTTTTTGAATAGTATGTGATGGATTTAACTCTATCTCAATATCACAATCTCTATAAAAATTATACAGAGTAACATTTGACTGTGCTTTTTTAAATTGATAGATATTAGCAGCTAAGATATCACCTATCTCTTTATTTATCTCATAATCCTCTTTCTCTAGATTATCTTTTTCGATATTTCCAAGAATTCTCTCTAGTTTCTTCAATCTTTTTTTTATAGTGCTCGATATCTGTTGGAAGAGTTTTTCTTGA
>JBOFTG010000020.1:0-7085 GCA_051651945.1 Fusobacteriaceae bacterium
TATTGTTATTGTTCTCCAAAGAACTATATAGAATACTGGATCCGAAAAAACTTGAAAACTCTCAAATGAAAGTTTAAGTTCTACCCCACCATAGTTACCTTTCTTTAAAACAGAATAAAACATAACTATTACCATAGGGATTATAAAAAATATTGAAAGCCAAAAAGTTATAGGAAATGTATAAGCTGCACCTAAATTAATTTTTTTCTTCATCTGATATCACCTGAACTAGAAATCCATCATCTGCATCCCAAGATATATACGCTTCTTCATTCCACTTTATAACTTCTGAGTCTGAATCATCAAAATAAACAGCATGCTGCTTAAAAGCTTTAAATAAAATATTTTTATCTCCATTTACCCATGTGAAATATTTACTTTGAAATCCTGAATATATAAGTTCATCTACCCAAACTTTAACACTATTAAATCTCCAATCCGTTTCAGGAAGCTGTTTTGTAACCTTTATCTTTTCAGGTCTTATAGATACTAAAACTTTATCTCCTAATTTAACTTTTTTATCCTGCTCTATTATTACCATACCAAGCTGTGAAGAATCTATCTTAGCATATCCACCATCAATTATCTCTATAACTTTTCCTTCAAAAAAATTATTTTCTCCTATAAAATCAGCAACAAAATGGTCTGCTGGAGCTTCATAAACCTCTACAGGAGTTCCCACTTGAAGAACCTCACCTTTATTCATAACAGCTATTCTATCAGAGATTGATAGAGCTTCTTGCTGATCATGTGTTATAAATATAAAAGTTATCCCCACCTCTTCATGAATCGTATCTAGCTCTATCAAAAGATTTTGTCTTAATTTAGCATCTAATGCCGAAAGAGGTTCATCTAAAAGAAGAACTTCAGGTTTATTTATAAGAGCTCTAGCTATTGAAACTCTCTGCTGTTGTCCACCTGAAAGCTGATTTGGTTTTTTATATATATGCTCTTCAAGACCGACCATCTTTATAAATTTTTTAACCTCGCTGTCAATCTCGCTATCTTTCATTTTTTTAAGTCTCAGAGAAAATGCTACATTTTCATAAACTGTCAGATGTGGAAAAAGAGCATACTTTTGAAATATTGTATTCACATTTCTTTTGTTAGGTGGAAGCTTTGTTAAATCTGTATCCCCCAAGTATATAACACCTTTATCAGGATTTATAAATCCTGCCAACATTCTTAGCAATGTTGTTTTTCCGCAACCTGAAGGTCCTAAAATCGAGAAAAATTCTCCAGATTTTATCTCCAGATTAATATTTTTTAAAATTTGAACACCATCAAAATATTTATCAATATTTTGAATTTTGATATCTTTTTTCGACATCTATTTTACCTCCATCTATAACTTAATTTATTTTCTTCTTAAAATATTCAGATGTGCCGGAAGAATCCCTTCGTAATAAATTGATTTTTCATACGACGTCACTCTTGTCAGAAGAAGTGTGCTGTATAATCTTAAAAATATACCTATAATCACAAGACCTTGTAAACCATGATACCGGTCTCCCATTATAAAGAAATGTTTATCTTTAAGAAAATTGCCTATAATTCCTCCTGATAGCCCTCCTAAAAGACCAAAAACTCCTATTGTTACAAAATATGAAGCCACATATGAATCTATAGGATCTTCTGCTACTTCAAGCAGTAGATTAAACATGCATAAATTAAGAGCTCCCCAAGATACTGCCGTTCCCAAAGCATCCATCAATAACAAGCTTCTATAATTGTCTTTTCCCATAAACACATACAACATTATAACATAGGTTGATACTATTATTCCCCTTGATACAATAGCTTTATTTCCATATCTATCTGCAAGTTTAGCTAAAATAGGATATGCCAAAATCGAAGCCACTCCTGTTATGGCTGCTGTAAATCCCAAATAACCATAAGACACTTTTAAAACGGTTATTGAATAATATGAAAAATATGGTTTTACAAGTTCTATACTAAAATTCCAAAAAGCTGAAAAAATAAGAAAATTCCTGAAATTTTCATTTTTAAAAGGAAATGAAATCTTTATTTTACCTATATCTTCATTTGCATCCGGTATCTCTTGCAGAGAAAAAAAGAAAACACTTACAATCGAACTTACTGCAATTATCATAGTAATTGCAAGTATTCCATATTGTTCGGTGGTTAAATTAAGAATTCTTCCAGCTATATATGAAAAAACTATTGTTGATAGTGATAGAAATACAAATCTTTTCGCAAAAAAAGTTCCTCTCTCCTTTTTTTCTATAACATCTCTCATTGTTGCAGTCCATATTCCCAATGTAAAAGAGTTAAAGAGAGCATATATAACTATCGCTCCTATCAGTATAAAAGGTTTATCTATTCTAAATAAAACAGCCAAAGGTAGAAAGAGAAAAGGTATCCTTCCTAAAATACTACTCATCAGAAGTGCTTTTTTTCTAGTTTTAAAAATTTTATAAAAATTTCCTACAAAAATTTGAAGTAATTGTGTTCCTACAGGCAGAGAAGCCATAAAAGAAAGCCAAAAAGGAGAACACTTAAAATATATTGCAAGAGCAGTCAGTGAAAAAGATTGTATACCCAAAGTAAGAATGTTTGAAAATATTCCTTCCGCTATTATAAAATTTTTATTTTTTGAATTTTTTAACCTCATGGTCTCTCCTCAAAAATTTTATTTAGTATACATAATTTTATCATATTTCACACCTTTTTTTCTATCTCTAAATTTATTTTTCTAAAAAAAATGAGATTTTTTTTAGTTTTTACTGTATAATTATATGTGAAACATATTTTTTTACCATGAAACTTTAGGAGGTTTTTATGTATTTTGATATTTTTTTCAAAGTTATCGGAGGATTAGGATTATTTCTATATGGAATGAACCATATGTCTAACGGAATGCAAAAGATAGCTGGAGAAAAATTAAAAAAGATTTTAGCTATGCTCACAGGTAACCGTTTTGCAGCTATCTTCGTAGGTATATTTGTTACAGCTCTTGTTCAGTCATCTTCAGTTAGTACTGTTATGACAATAGGATTTGTAAACGCTTCTCTTTTAACTCTAAAGCAAGCTTTAGGAGTTATATTAGGAGCTAATATTGGTACAACTATTACAGGTTGGATTCTTGTTTTAAAAATTGGTAAGTATGGACTACCTATGGCTGGTATCGCAGCTATCGTATATATGTTTGCTTCCAGTGAAAAAACAAAAGTTAAAGCACTTACTTTTATGGGACTTGGTCTTATCTTTTTAGGATTAGAAGTTATGAGTGATGGTTTAAAACCTGTTAGATCTATGCCAGAATTTATAGCAGCTTTCCACTCTTTTGATGCTGCTCCTAATGGAATTGTTCATTTTTCTGGAGTTGTAAAAGCAGCTATTGTCGGTGCTCTTATGACTATGATTGTTCAATCCTCTTCTGCAACTTTGGGAATCACAATTACACTTGCAGTTCAAGGTCTTCTTAACTACGAAACTGCGGTTGCTCTTGTTTTAGGAGAAAATGTTGGAACAACTATAACTGCTATTCTTGCGTCTTTAAAAGCTACCGCTAACGCAAAAAGAACAGCTTATGCACATAGTTTAGTTAATGTTTTAGGAGTTTGTTGGATTTTACCAGTATTCTCTTTCTATCTTATCTTTTTGAGTAAAATCTCAAATCCATTAGAAAACATTACGAAATCTATCGCTATTGCACATACTCTTTTTAATGTTGTTAATGTTATTCTTTTCATACCGTTTATCGGGTTTCTTGATAAGCTTCTTATGAAAATAGTGAAAGATGACATCTCACCAGCTATAAAAAATAGAGTTACACATCTTGATCCTATGATGTCTGATATTCCAAGTGTAGTTATTGGACAAACTAAAACAGAAATTCTTTCTATGGGTTCTGAAATCTCTGAAATCTTCGGAAAACTTGATGGAATTTATAAAGACAGAGAGAATCTTGATTCTAGTCTTGAATTCATTATAAAATCTGAAGATAGACTCGATCTTTTCGAAAAAGAGATCAATGATGCTAACTTTGTAATTATGCATAAGAGATTAAATGAGAATGATGTCGAAGAGACTAGACAAAATCTTATCATCTGTAACGAGTATGAGACTATAAGTGACTATATCTTAAGAATTGCAAAATCTGCAAGCAGATTAATCAAAAATGATGTCTATCTTGATGATATGAGAAAATCTACAATAATTAAACTCCACAACAATATTGAAGCTATTTTCCAAGATGTAAATAAAGCTTATGAAACTGGTAATAAAGATCTATTTATTACAGCTCTAAAGAAATGTAACAACATTAAAGGTGAATATAAAAAAGCTAGATTTGCACATCTTTCAAATATCGGAGAAGATGCTAATGCAAATTTAAGTACAGGTTACATGGATATGCTTAATAATTATAGAAGAATTAAAGAGCATCTATATGCAATTATCGAAACTTTTATAAAGATAGTTTAACAATTAATTTTGGGGGTTTCTATGAAAAAACTTATTACACTTATGCTCGTTTTTCTATCTTTATCTCTTTTTTCTCAAGAGAATCTACCTACAATTTCTTTACAGGGAAAAGGAAATATTAAACTTGAACCCGATAGAGCTGAGATTCTTTTTCAAGTTGTAACAAATGGTCAAGAACTTTCTATTATCAGTAGTGATAATAGAAAAATTATGGATCAAGTTAAAAAGACTGTTGAATCTCTTAAGATAAAAAAAGAAAATATTAAAACTACAGAGTATTCAATCAATAAAGTTCCACAGTATAATAATGGCAATGCCACAACTTATACATATGAGATTAGAAATGGATTTTTAATTACAGTTGAAGACATCACTCAAGTGGCTAAATTTATAACTACTTTTGAAAAAGCTGGAGTTAATGGTGTTAACAATATTCTTTTTTACTCTAGTAAAGAAGATAAAAGTCAAAACGAAGCTATGCTTTTAGCTTACAAAGATGCTTATTCCAAAGCACTTAACTTAGCAAAAGAATCTGGTTTTAAAATTGTTACTCCCAAAGATCTTAATTATGATTATTCTCCTATTAGAAGAAATACACCTTACAGTATGGATGCTGTTTCTATGAAAGAAAGTTCTGAGATTTATGCTCCGCAATCACTTGATTTCACAGTAATTGTAAGAGCTGTCTTTAATATGGAGAAGTAAAAAACTATAGAAAAAGAGGAGATTCAAATCGAATCTCCTCTTTTTCTATTTTAGATTACAGATATCTTTTACTACCTCACTTCCAATTATTAGTCCCGCTACCGATGGAACGAATGAAGCACTTCCAACATTTATTCTTTTCTCTCTACTATCACTTTTATTTTCAGGCTTTTTAGGCTCCTCTTTAGAAAAAACAACTTTCACTTTGGTTATACGCCTATCTTTCAACTCTTTTCTCATAACTCTTGCAAGTGGACAGACAGATGTCTTGGATATATCTGCAACCTCTAGCATTGTAGGATTTATCTTATTTCCTGTTCCCATAGATGATATCACTGGAAAACCATATTTTTTACATAGTTCAATAATTTTAAGTTTATGTGTTACTAAATCTATCGCATCTACTACATAAGTATATTTTTTTTCCTCATTGAAAAAAAGATGCTCTGTCTCTTCTGAGAACTTTTCTTGGAAAGCATTAATCTTGATTTCTGGATTTATAGATAGTGCTCTCTCTTTTATAAGTTCAGATTTTGATCTACCTATACTATCTTGAACAGCAATTATCTGTCTGTTGAGATTGGTTATATCTATCTTATCAAAATCTACTACAGTAAGCTCTCCCACTCCCGAACGAACAAGAGATTCTACTGTAAATCCTCCTACTCCTCCTAATCCAAAAACTAAAACATGAGAGTTCTTAAGTTTTTCTAAATTTTCCTCACCTACTAAAAGAGCTAATCTCTGAAATATCAATTTTACACCTACCTCTTAACCATATTAAAAATATCATTTCCAGTTATATAGACAATAAATCCTATTAGAATCATCATCCCTGCCATATGAACTTTTTCCTCTAACTTTTTATTAACTTTTATCCCTACAAGTTCCAAAAGAACAAAAATTATTCTTCCACCATCTAACGCTGGAAAAGGAAGCAGATTAAATATCCCTACATTTATAGATAACATAACTGTAAGCCATAAAAGAACTTCGAATCCTCCACGACTTGCATCTCCTACAACCTTTATTATCCCTAACGGTCCACTGATCTCATCTTTCTTTACTTTTCCTGAAAAGAGCTGTGTAAAACCTGTAAAAGTTTGTCCAAATACTCTTCCAAAAACTTTTCCAGAATCTGGAAATATCTCTTTCAAACTATATTTTTCAATTTTTATTTCGGGTGTTATTCCCAAATAAAATCTTTTGTTTTGCTCATCATAAGTAAGCTCTGTCTCAACATTTTTCTCCTCTCCATCTCTTTGAAGAAGTATATTCACGCTACTTACATCTAATTTTTGATTAATAGAGTTTAAAGTCTCACTTATATCTTGCCATTTTTCTAATTTTTTACCATTGATAGCTAAAATAAGATCGTTCTTCTGCAAAACTTTCTCAGCCCGAACATTTTTTAAAATATCACCTATAACAGGTTTCTCATTTTGAGTTCCCTTGCCATTAAAAATCAACATAGTAAATATAATTATGTATGCAAATATAAAATTCATAAATACACCTGCAAAAAGAACTATAAATCTCTGATATGCTGGTTTACTATTGAAACCATCTTCCTCTTTGCTGTCAACCTCCATTCCAGATATATTCACAAATCCACCAATAGGAATTGCTCTAAATGAATATCTAGTATTATCGCCTTGGTATGAGTAAACATCCGGACCCATACCTATTGCAAACTCTGTAACCGGCATTCCAAAATATTTTGCAGATAAAAAATGTCCAAGTTCATGAACTATAATTATAACTCCCAATACTAGGAGTGCTATTAAAACTTCCACATCAATTTCCCCCTAAATTATATTTTTAACTTTATCTAATATCTCTATAGATATCTCTTCTATCGACTTTATTCTATCGCCGTCCACACAGATAATCTCTTGCCAACCTTGAAGTTTTGATATTTCACAAGCTGT
>JBOFTG010000021.1:0-4930 GCA_051651945.1 Fusobacteriaceae bacterium
AGGAGGAATGAAAGATGACCTTTCAAGAGATGATATTTGCATTACAACAATACTGGAGTTCTAAGGGTTGCATAATAGGAAATCCATATGATATAGAGACAGGTGCGGGGACATTTAACCCGAATACTTTCCTAATGTCACTTGGACCTGAGCCTTGGAACGTGGCTTATGTTGAGCCATCAAGAAGACCAAAAGATGGAAGATATGGTGAAAACCCAAATAGAGTTTATCAACACCACCAATTTCAAGTTATAATGAAACCATCTCCAGTAGATATTCAAGAGCTATATCTAGAGAGTTTAAGAGTAATCGGAATAGATCCTCAAAAACATGATATAAGATTTGTTGAAGATGACTGGGAGTCACCAACTCTTGGAGCATGGGGACTTGGATGGGAAGTATGGCTAGATGGAATGGAGGTTACTCAGTTTACTTATTTCCAACAAGTTGGAGGAATTGAACTTCAGATAATTCCAGGAGAGATAACATATGGTCTAGAGAGACTTGCTCTTTATATTCAAAACAAAGAAAATGTTTATGATTTAGAGTGGGCACCAGGTATAAAATATGGTGAGATAAGATTCCAATATGAGTATGAAAATTCAAAATATGCTTTTGAGATTGCAGACTTAGAAACTCACTTTAGATGGTTTGACGATTATGAAAAAGAAGCAAATAGAGCACTAGACAATGGACTTGTACTTCCAGGATATGATTATGTACTTAAATGTTCTCATGCCTTTAATGTTCTAGATGCAAGAGGAGCAATCTCTACAACAGAGAGAATGTCATATATCTTAAGAGTTAGAAATATGGCAAAAAGATGTGCTGAGATATTTGTAGAAAATAGAAAAGAGCTGGGATACCCACTTCTTAAGAAATAATATAATATAAAAACCAGCCCATTAATTATGGAAAAAGCATTGCGGAGTCTTTTTGCGAGAGCACAGCTTTTGAAGTAATAAATGGGCGGATAAAAGGGTGATGAGATGAGATTACTTTTTGAAATTGGAATGGAAGAAAATCCAGCTAGATTCCTGAAGGGAGCTCTTCAGGATCTTAAAAATAATTTAGAAAAGAAGTTTGGAGAAAATAGAATAAAATACAATGCAGTAAAAACTTATGGAACTCCTAGAAGACTTATAATAGAAGTTGAGGGAATAGCAAAGGTTCAAGAAGATCTTAATCTTTTAAATATGGGACCGGCTAAATCTGTAGCTTTTGCTCCAAGTGGAGAGATTTCTAGAGCTGGACTTGGATTCTTAAAATCTCAAGGTGTTGAGATGGATGGATTTGAGATAGTTGATACTCCTAAAGGTGAATATATAGCTGTAAAGAAATTCATGAAAGGAAGAGAGACATCTGAACTTCTACCTGAGATGCTTAAAAGTTTAGTATTAGAACTTAGTTTCCCAAGAACTATGAGATGGTCAGATAAGAGTCTTAAATTTGCAAGACCTGTAAAATGGTTTCTTGCACTTCTAAATAATGATGTTGTAGAGTTCGAGATAGAGGGAATTAAAAGTGGAAGAGAGAGTAGAGGACATAGATTCTTTGGATCTGATTTTACTGCCCAAACTATAGATGATTACTTTAAAAAAGTAAGAGAAAACAATGTTATCATAGATATTGAGGAAAGAAAAAATCTTATCCTTAAACTTATCGATGAAAACTGTGTAGAAGAAAACGAAAGAGTTCATGTGGAAAAAGAGCTGTTGGATGAGGTAACAAATCTAGTTGAGTATCCTTTCCCAATAGTTGGAACTTTTAATTCAGAGTTTCTAGAGGTTCCTCAAGAAGTTCTAATTATCTCTATGCAGGTTCATCAGAGATATTTCCCAATTTTAGATATGGATGGAAAACTTCAACCTAAATTTGTGGTAGTAAGAAACGGAGTAGAATTTTCTGAGCAGGTAAAAAAAGGTAATGAAAAAGTTATCTCTGCAAGACTTTCTGATGCTAGATTCTTCTATAATGAAGATCTGAAAAACCCTCTTGAAAATAATATAGAAAAGCTTAAAACTGTTGTTTATCAAAAAGATTTAGGAACTATATATCAAAAAATTGAGAGAAGTAAGGTTATAGCTGAAAAACTTATACCTATGCTTGGAATGGAAGATAAAAAAGAAAATATAGTGAGATGTATAGAGCTTTCTAAGGCTGATCTTGTTTCAAACATGATAGGTGAGAAAGAGTTTACAAAACTTCAAGGATTTATGGGAGCAGATTATGCACTTAAGTTCAAAGAAAATAAAGATGTAGCCCTTGGAATAGCTGAGCATTACTATCCAAGATTCCCAGGAGATATTCTTCCTACAACTTGTGAGGGAATCGTGACATCTATATGTGATAGAATAGATACTCTTGTTGGATGTTTTGCAGTAGGGCTTATACCTACTGGATCAAAAGATCCGTTTGCTCTTAGAAGAGCAACTCAAGGTATAGTAAGTATCATATTGAATAGTAATCTTGAGATATCTATTCCTGAGCTTGTAAATATTGCACTTGACTCTTTAGAGGCGAAAGAGCTTTTAAAAAGAGAGAGAGATGATATCTTTAAGGATGTTGTTGAGTTTATAAGACAGAGAGCGATAAATAGCTTTAACGAAATGGGACATAGAAAAGATATAATAATATCTGTTCTAGATCATGAATTCAATACTCTTACAGATGCAAGAATAAAAATGGTTGCACTTGAAGAGTATAGCAAAAATGAAAATTTCGAGAAATTTATACAGGTTCTAAAAAGAGTTGGAAATATATCTAAAGATGCAGGTGATACAGAGTTCAATGAGGAGCTTCTTGTTACTGATGCTGAAAAAGAGCTATCGAACTTTATAAAAGAGTTTGACAGTAAGATACAGGAAAACTTAAAAGAGAAAAACTATACAGCGTATATCAATAATGTAGTATCAAGTATTCCTCTTGTAGACAGATACTTTGAAGAAGTTATGATTATGGATCGTGATGAAAATATAAAAAATAATAGACTGGCTCAATTAAAAATGTTGGATAGTCTATATAGCAAGCTTGCTAACCTTAAACTGGTAGAAGCGTAGACCAAAATTTAAATAATAAAGAAAAGCTCAAGAGTAATAACTTGGGCTTTTCTTTGCATAGGGAGGATAAAAAATGAGATTTTTAGGAGTTATACCAGCAAGATATGCTTCAACTAGATTGGAGGCTAAACCGTTAAAGGATATTTGTGGACACACTATGATTGAGTGGGTGTATAAGAGAGCTTTAAAATCTGGGCTTGATAAAGTTGTTGTGGCAACAGATGATATGAGAATATATGATGAGGTTATAAAGTTTGGAGGAGAGGTTATCTTGACATCAGAATCTCACACAAATGGAACTAGCCGTATAGCCGAGGTATGTGAGAAGATAAGTGGATACGAGGTTGTAATAAATATCCAAGGCGATGAACCATTAATAGAGCCAGCTATGATAGATTCACTTATAGATGCTTTTAGAAAAGAAAGTGATTTATTGATGGGAACTTTGAAACATAAAATAAATAGCATGGAAGAGATAGAAAATCCAAATGTGGTAAAAGTGGTAACAGATAAAAATGATTATGCTATATATTTTTCAAGAAGTGTAATACCTTATCCAAGAGAACTAAAATTGGAAAATTACTTTAAACATGTTGGAATATATGGATATAAAAGTGATTTTGTAACGGCGTATTCAAAGATGGAGAGCACACCTTTAGAAAAATCAGAATCTCTTGAGCAACTGAGAGTTCTTGAAAATGGTTATAAGATAAAAGTATTGGAAACACCATTTGCAATTGTAGGGGTAGATACTCGTGAGGATTTGGAAAGGGTAAGAGATATTATCAGCAAAAAGGGTATAAAAATATAAAAGTTACAAGGGGAGAAGATGAATATACAGAAGCTGTTTGCACTACTTCTTATTTTTTTAATGGGTTGTAGTAGTGTGGAGACTACGAAGAGGGAGAGAGAAGGTTTTAGTGAATGTTATATAGGGGAGGGAGTTCCAAAATTCCTAGAGAAAGAGAGAAGTAGTATCCCATATTTTTTTAGAGTGGATGATGGCTCTAAAAAAATAACTGGTTCTAGATGCGAGGAAAAAAGATATCTAGAACTGTTTAAAGATAAAAAAGCAAAAGGAGTTGGAGATAACTCTCCATACTGGCGTTGGGAAGTTGAGTTATCGAAAACAGATATGGAAGCTCTTTTGAATAAAAATATATATTCATTAAAAAGAGGTAACAGCTCATCAGTATAAAGGTTGAAAAATGGAAACTGGGACTCTGGAAAGGTAGAGAAAAATCCTTTAGGGAAACTAGAAAAAATATCGGTTGTAAAAAGAGGAGCTTCTGGAATAGCGAGAGAACTTCTTGTAAAAGGAAGCCGTGGAACTTTTTTAATACGGAAAGAGTATAATATTAGAAAAGTTTTAGGTGGTGGAATCTCTGTAAAAGGTAAAAATGGAAAAGTTATCTCTAAAAATATGTCGATGTTACCATCTGCATTTTTTGGAATAGAATCAAGAGGTGGTAGTTTTAAAATCCATGGTGGAGGTTTTGGTCACGGGGTTGGCATGCCACAATGGGGAGCACGGGATCTAGTTCAGAAAAAAGGTTTTGAATATGATGATATACTGAAGAGATACTACCCAAACAGTCATTTTGCTAGAGCCTCAAAATTTGTGAAAAACTCAGACTCGCTTCAAGTTTTGATAGGTCAAGGTGGAGGTTTTGAGCAGAAAGTTATAAAACTTATCTCAGAAGATACCATGATAGTGAGAACCAAATGGGGAAAATACAAAATAAAAAAAGATACCGAGCTGGAGTTTGGTATAAAAAATAGTGTGATAGAGATAAAATCAGCAGGAAAAATACTTGTTAAAACCGGTGAAGAGATTAGAATAGAATCAGATAAAAAGATAGGGGTAAAAA
>JBOFTG010000022.1:0-6141 GCA_051651945.1 Fusobacteriaceae bacterium
TAAAAGGACTCGGAATTGGGGTAGCAAATATAATGCCTGGAGTTTCTGGTGGTACTTTAGCTGTAGTTTTTAATATTTATGATAAACTTGTAGAATCTGTTGGTGGTATCTTTGGGAGTGATAAAAAGAGAAGAGTTGAGTTCATTAAATTTCTTCTACCTATATTTTCAGGAGCAGCAATTGGAATATTGCTTTTTGCAAAGATATTGCAATACCTCTATATCAATTATCCAAAAATAACTGGTTTTGGATTTCTTCTACTTATTATTCCATCTATACCTCTTATAGTTAAAGGGGAAAAATGGAGTAAAAAAAATATCTTGTCACTCGTTATTGGATTTGTTTTTACAGTTATTTTCATCTTACTCGGTCTAAAATTTGGAGTTAAAGGTGAAAGTTTAAGAATTGAAAAATTATTCACAATCAATTACGGAATAAAAATATTTTTAGCAGGAACTATTGCTGCTGGTGCTATGATAATTCCTGGAATCTCAGGCTCACTTCTTCTTATAATGTTAGGAGAATATTATAATATACTTTTCACAATAAACGGAGCTGTAAAAAATTTTATCACACTTTTAAAAGATTTTTCTTTATCTGGAACCCTATCTCTATTTTTAAGTGATAACTTTCTCATACTCTATGTTTTCGGAAGTGGTGTTCTTTTAGGAATTATCGGTTTTTCTAAATTTATAGATTACCTTTTAAAGAAAGAGAGAGGAGTTACACTTTTCTTTATTGATGGTGTTGTTATGGCTTCTGTAATTCAGATATTACTAAATATATTTTACTAAAACAGAAAAAAAGCAGTTTTCAGTAACTTAATACTGAAAACTGCTCTATATTTATGAATTACTTTACAACTATATCAGAAGCTTGTGGTCCTTTATCTCCGTTGATGATTTCGAACTCTACTGCCTCTCCTTCGTTAAGAGTTTTGAATCCTTCTTTTTTGATTTGAGAGAAGTGAGCGAAAACGTCCTTTCCATCCTCACCAGTGATAAATCCGAATCCTTTCTCTTGGTTGAACCATTTAACTGTACCTTTCATTAGATACCTCCATTTATTTTTTTTAATGTTAGAAACCCATTAAATAATTTTAATCTCAGAGGAATCCTGTAAAAGTATCTCTAAAAATAAATATTTAAAGCAATTAAAAAAATTACTGTAAAAAATTATAACATGGTTTTTTATTTTTGTATAGCATTTTTTACTCCATATTAAAAAACAGTTGTTATCTCATTTCACTATATTTTTGGACTACATTTTTCCATAACTTTTGTTTTCTCATAATGATTTCTATAAACTCTCTTACAGCTCCATCGCCACCAGATCTTTCTGATATAAAATCTACAATGTCGATTATATCTGAACAAGCATCTGATGGGGCACCTGTAAATCCTGAAAATCTTATAGCACCATAATCATTAAGATCATCACCCATATATGCGATATTCTCAGGAGAAATACCATGGTTTTCACAAATTTCTTTTAGCTTTTCAACCTTATTTGATATACCTTGATGAATCTCTGTTATACCTAGTTCTTTAGCTCTATTCATAACTATCTGTGATTTTTTTCCTGTAACTATACAGACATCTATCCCATTTTGAATAGCTCCAACTATAGCAAGACCATCTTTTACAGAGAAACTTTTCAGCTCCTCACCGTTATTTCCTATATGCAGTTTTCCATCTGTGAGAGTTCCATCTACATCCAAAACTATCTTTTTTATATTCATAACAATCCTGCTCCCGATTTTAGTCGTTAAGTTTTAGAACTGATACAAAAGCCTCTTGAGGAATCTCAACGTTACCAATCTGTTTCATACGTTTCTTACCCTCTTTCTGCTTCTCTAGTAGTTTCTTCTTTCTAGAAACATCTCCACCATAACATTTAGCAAGAACGTTCTTTCTATAAGCCTTAATCGTCTCTCTAGCCATTATTTTTGCACCCATAGCTGCTTGAATAGGTATCTCAAACTGCTGTCTTGGGATTATATCTTTAAGTTTTTCACATATAGCTCTTCCTCTTCCATTCGCATGATCTACATGAGCTATAAAAGAAAATGCATCTACAGGTTTTCCACTTACTAATATATCAACTTTTACAAGGTCAGATTCTTTATATCCTATCATCTCATATTCAAAAGATGCGTAACCTCTTGTTCTCGATTTTAACTTATCATAGAAATCTATAACTATCTCTCCAAGTGGAAGCTCATAAGTTACCATTGCACGAGTATCATCTATAAATTTCATATCTATATATATTCCTCTTTTCTCTTGGCAAAGCTCCATAACATTTCCTACATAATCTTTAGGAGTGATTATATTTCCTTTTATAAATGGTTCTTCTACTCTTACCTTACCTCTTCCACCCTCTGGGAAGTCACATGGATTATCGATAATTATACTATCTCCATTTTCAAAGAAAACTTTATACTCAACTGATGGCATTGTAGAGATCAGATCTATATCATATTCTCTTCTCAGTCTTTCAACTATGATCTCCATATGAAGAAGTCCAAGGAATCCACAACGGAATCCAAATCCTAGAGCTGTTGAAGTTTCTGGAAGGAATGTAAGTGATGCATCATTTAGCTGAAGTTTTTCAAGAGCCTCACGAAGATCTACATAATCATCTGTTGATATTGGATATATTCCAGCAAAAACCATTGATTGAGCTGGTCTAAATCCTGCTAAAGGATATTCACATGGATTTTGAGCATTAGTTACTGTATCTCCTACCTGTGTATCTTGTATTGTTTTTATTCCTGTAATTATATATCCAACTGAACCACTTGTAAGTTCATTTTGAGGTTTCATTGTTGGTGCAAATATTCCACACTCTAAAACATCAAAATCTTTTCCAGTTGACCAAATCTTGATTTTATCGCCTTTTTTTATAGACCCTTCTAGAACTTTAACATAAGTTATAACTCCTCTATAATCGTTAAAAAGCGAATCAAAGATAAGTGCTTTAAGTGGTGCATTTTCATCATATGTAGGAGCTGGTATTCTTTCAACTATAGCTTCTAAAAGATCTTCTATTCCTATTCCAGATTTTGCAGAAGTCAGAACTGCATCGTGAGCTGGTATTCCAATTATATCTTCTATCTCATTTCTTACTTTTTCAACATCTGCTGCTGGAAGATCTATCTTATTTATAACAGGTAAAATCTCTAAATTGTTTTCAATAGCTAGATATACATTTGCAAGAGTCTGTGCTTCTACACCTTGAGCTGCATCTACTATAAGTAGAGCTCCTTCACATGCAGATAGTGATCTTGACACCTCATATATAAAATCTACGTGTCCAGGTGTATCTATCAGATTAAGCTCATAAGTATTTCCATCTTTAGCTTTGTGATAAAGAGTAACGGCTTGAGCCTTTATTGTTATACCCTTCTCTCTTTCTAACTCCATTGAATCTAGAAGTTGCTCTTTCATATCTCTTTGGGTAACTGTTCCAGTCGCTTCTAGAAGTCTATCAGCAATAGTAGATTTACCATGATCTATATGGGCTATGATTGAAAAGTTTCTTTTAAATTTCTGCTCCATGTTTCCTCCTAATTTTTAACTTTTTCCCTTTATTATAGCACATATTATAATCATAGTCTATAATAGTTCTCCCTATCCTAAAACCTCTATAAGTTTTTTTATAAATCTATCTATATCTTCTTTAATTGTATCAAAAGATGTTACAAATCTCACATGATTTTTAGGTTCGTCCCATATGTAAAAATAACAAAATTCCTGCATTACAGGTATTATCTCAGCTGGTAAAACTGCTATTATCGTATTTCCATTTACCTCATTTATAACTTCTACCTCAATTTTTTCAAGCTCTTGAGCAAAGTATTTTGCCATATGGTTTGAATTTTTAGCATTCTCGTACCATAGATTTGTAGATAGATACTCTATATACTGAGCCGATATATATCTCATCTTTGAATTCAACTGAAGATTTTGCTTTCTTAGAGCCAGAAAGTTCTCTGCAAGTTTTTTATTGAAAAATACAATTGCCTCACCATACATAAGTCCATTTTTTATCCCACCAAAAGATAACACATCAACTCCTAAGTCACCTGTCATCTCTTTTAAACTGCATCCAAGATGAACCGCTGCATTGGCTATTCTGGCTCCATCCATATGAAGGTACATTTCGTTTTCTTTTGCAAATTTCGATATCTCTCTTATCTCAGAAAGAGTATAGATTGTTCCAAGCTCTGTTGCTTGAGTTATACTAACAGCATTTGGACTAGCTCTGTGAAAAGTATTTTTAAAGCTAAAATATTTTTTAGCTTCTTCTATATCCAGTTTTCCATCAGATGATTTTACAGGAAGTATCTGCACACCGGTAATCTTAGTTGGAGCTCCGGCTTCATCTGTAAATATATGAGCTGTTTCTGGAGCAATTATACTTGTCACTCTACCTTTCATAGCTTCCATAGCTAAAACATTTGCACCCGTACCATTTGATACAAAATAGATCTCTACATCTCCAAAAATTTTACGAAACTCCTCTTCAGCTTGTTTTGTATACTCATCCATACCATATGCAAAAGCATGGCCTTCGTTAGCCTTTAAAAGTGCATCCATTATCTTTGGATGTACTCCACTGTAATTATCACTAGCAAAAAATTTATTCATAATATCCCCCATTTTTTATTTTGATTACTATCTTTAATTGATTTTACAATATTTTTTTGATTTTTAAAAGGTTTTTATGCTCTTTTTTCTTGCAAGAGGATAAAAAAAGTGTATAATATTTATAGAATCATCACATTATAATTTCAATGGAGGTTTTATGAAAAAAATATTTACTTTAGCACTTCTTACATTAACTATGATTTTAACTGGTTGTACAGCACTTTCTGGAAAATCTTCTCTAGAAGGAAAAACTTATACAATGGTAGCTCCATATGTTAACTCTGAACTTACTCTCTCTTTTCAAGATGGGCAAATTGCAGGTTTTGCAGGAGTAAACAGATTTTTTGGTCCCTACAAACTAAAAGGTGAAAATCTTGAGCTTGGTGCTCTTGGAATGACTCGTATGGCAGGACCTCTTCCAGAGATGCAAAAAGAAGATTTTGTAATCTCTATATTCAATGAAGCTAAAACACTTGTTACTCAAGGAGAGTTCATCACTATAACTGCAAAAGATGGAAAATCTCTAAAATACAAAATTAAAAAATAAATAAAAACAGGTAATAATGATGAAAAATCTTTATTACCTGTTTTCTCTTAAAATGTATAACTTAATTTCATTCCATATACTGTCTCTCTATAATCTTTTGCATATACTCCCAAAACTTCTAGACTAAGTAGAAGATCTTCAGCTATATAATATCCTCCCATCGCACTCAGAGTAAGACTATCCCCCTCTAAATTAAATTTTCCAAGATTTACCTTTTCTCCTGAAGGTGTCATAACCTCATATTTTTTATTGCTATTAAAAGGCGATGCCCATCTCCCGTTAAATTTAAAAAGATATTTTGTACTATCTATAAAATATGTTACACCTACTCCCGAAGTTCCTTGAGCCTCATTTCCTTTTTTATACTTAAAACCCTCTATCTCATAATCTGAAAGTAGATACCCATTAAAATCCAAACCTATATATGGATAGATATAATGACGATCCCCTAAGTTGAATATCTTTCCACTCTCTACTCCAAAATTAACATCTTCTCTATTTTGATTTTCACTTAAAATTTTAGCTCTACTAATCCCAGCACCTAGATACCCCATAGTAAAATAATTATTTCTAAAATATCCAAGATAACTATTTACTCCTATCGTATCTATCTTCTCTTTTTTAACTCTCTCCTCGTATTTAGCTTCTGATTTAAGATATCCAAAAGATACTCCGGCTATCCATCTGCTGTTTAAATTATCTGTTTTTATAACTTTAAATTGACTTGTAGTTCCTATGGTAACTCCGGCTGTCTTAAAATCATATCCAGAATAACCATTATCTCCTAAAAATCTACCCTCACCACCATATAACTCTATATTTTGTGTACTTGTGCTTCTTCCAGCTCTCTCCAACATAGAAGATAATATTCCAAATCTCATATATTGTTTTCCTTTATCTGTTACAATCTTAGAATTTAATTCTGCTATGTTGTTAGAG
>JBOFTG010000023.1:0-8826 GCA_051651945.1 Fusobacteriaceae bacterium
GTATTATGATAGTTGGGAAGATGAAGAATACTAGGAGGTTTTTATGAAGATAAAAATGCTGTTATTATCAATCATGTTTACTGGATGTTCTGTGGTAGGTTATAGAACAACAGAGGAACCAAAGTATGAGGTTTTGAAAAAAGATAAAAATATAGAGATTAGAAAGTATGAGCCTATTATTGTGGCTGAGGTTGTTACAGATGGAGACTATGAAAAAAGTAGCCAAAAGGGATTTAATAAACTTGCTAAATATATCTTTGGAGAAAATAAAAAAGGTGAGAATATAGGTATGACAGCCCCGGTTTTCCAAGAGGAGAAGGGCGAAAATATAGGAATGACAGCCCCAGTTTTTCAAGAAAAATTAGGGTTGGGTTGGGTGATGAGGTTCACTATGCCGGAAAGATACACCATAGAGAATCTGCCTAAACCTATAGATGAAGAGATAACTATAAAAGTAATCGAGGGAAAAAAAGTTGCTGTAATAATATATTCTGGGATATTGGGTGGAGAGAAGATAGAAAAAAATACCCTTCTTCTAAGAGAGTGGATAGAAAAAAATGGCTATGAAGAAATTTCAAAACCACAATCTGCTGGATATGATCCACCATGGACACTTCCTTTTTTACGTAGAAACGAGATTTTGATAGAGATAAGATAATGTTGTTTAAAAGGAGAAAAAATGTTTGAATATTTAAAAGGTAAGATAGAGTATAAAAAGCCGGAATATGCAGTAGTAGATGTAAATGGGCTTGGATACCGTGTAAATATATCTCTTAAAACTTATGATAAGTTAATTGTAGGAGAGGAAAATAGATTGTATATCTATAATTTTATAAAAGAGGATGCTTTTAAACTTATTGGATTTTTAAAAGAGAGTGAGCGTACTGTTTTTGAGTTACTTTTATCAGTTTCTGGGATAGGTGTGAGCTTGGCTTTATCTATATTATCATCGTTTGAAATTGGTGAGATAAAAAGAATAGTTTCAGAAGAGGACTATTTAAAATTAAAGAAAGTTCCAAAGTTGGGAGAGAAAAAATCGAAACAGATTATTTTGGATCTTAAAAGTAAGTTAGAGCTTCTGAATATTTTAGCTGGAGAAAATAGTGAGAAGATAGATGAGAGCATAATTATAGAAGAAGAGTTGTTCCTAGCTCTAGAGAGTCTTGGGTACAGTAAAAAGGAAATTGATAATCTTGTAAGTAAGAAGGAGATGAGAGAATTTAAATCTATTGAAGAAGCTATAAAAGCTGTTCTGAAAAAGATTAGAGAGAAAAAATAGGAGGATTCATATGAAGAAAATCTTTGTTTTGGATACCAATATACTTATTCATGATCCACGTAGTATCTATAGTTTTAAGGAGAGCACGGTTATACTTCCAATATTTGTAATTGAGGAGATAGATAATCTAAAGAGAAATCCGACAACTGCTATTCAAGCCCGTATGGCATCTAGAGTTATTGAAGAGATTAGAAAAAAAGGGTGCATAGCAAAAGGTGTAGAGCTTGAAAACGGTATAATTTTTAGGGTAGAGATAAAAAATGACCCAGAGTTAATGCCTAAATCTCTGAAAAGAGATGTTGTGGACAACAAGATAATTTCAGCTGTGCTAGGGATACAAAAGGAAAATCCTGAAAAGTTAGTGGTGATGATAACTAAAGATATCAACATGAGGATTAAAGCTGATGATCTTGGAATAAGAGTAGAAGACTATGAAACTGATATGGTTCAATATTCAGATCTCTACGAAGGATATTATGAGTTAGAGGTAAGTGAAGAAAATTTCGATAAATATGAAAAATCAGGCAAGATAAAAGTAACGGATTTGGATATAGAGATTAAACTTCAACCGAACTGTTTTTTAAAAATGAAAAACAACGGTAAAGAGGTTAGTGGTAGATATTCAGATGGAAAAATCACTAAACTTCAACTTGGAGATATAAACATATGGGGAATAAGAGCTCGTAATGATGAGCAGAGATATGCAGTAGATCTTCTTATGGATGAAAACATAAAAGTTGTGAGTTTAGTTGGAAAAGCTGGAACTGGAAAAACTCTTTTAGCAGTTGCAGCTGGTCTTGAGCAGGTAGTAGAGAGAAAGAAATATAAAAAATTACTTATTGCTCGTCCTGTTGTGCCGATGGGGAAAGATATTGGGTATCTACCGGGTTCTGAAAAAGAAAAGTTGAAACCTTGGATGCAACCGATATATGATAATATAGATTTTTTAACTGATGCTAAAGAAGCGGGGTCAGGAGAAAAAGTTGTAGAGGGATTAGAAGCTATGGGAGTATTAAAGATTGAAGCTCTCACATATATAAGAGGTCGTAGCATTCCTGCTGGATTTATTATTATAGATGAAGCTCAAAATCTGACTCCACTCGAGATAAAAACGATTGTAACAAGAGCTGGGCAAGATACAAAAATAGTATTTACAGGAGACCCCGAGCAGATAGATAGTCCATATCTAGATTCAAACACAAATGGGCTTACATATATGGCTGAAAAGTTCCAAAATGAAAAGGTTGCAGGGCATGTAACTCTTAAGAAAGGAGAGCGTTCCCCTCTTGCTGAGATTGCAGCAAAACTTTTATAAAAATTCCTTTTAATTTGCACATATTTATTATATAATAGTGTATTGGAAAAATAGGGATTATGGAGGGGATTTTATGATAACAATTATAACTTTTGCACTTTTAATATCTGCAATAGGACTGATAGGTCTTGTGCTAATTCAACCTGACAGAAGTAACGGAATGACTGCCAGCATGGGAATGGGAGGAGCTAATACTGTTTTTGGTATCTCAAAGGATGGAGGACCATTAGCTAAAGCTACAACATTTGCAGCGATATTATTTATAGCTTCTGCAATTTTATTGTATATTATCAAGTAATAGAGAAGCGTATTGAAAACTCAATACGCTTTTTTCACTTTTATCGGAGGGTGTTTGGTGCAAAATCTATTTAACGGCAACTATGAAGATGCAAAACCTCTTGCATTGAAACTTAGACCAGAGACTCTTGAAGATTTTGTAGGTCAAGAAAAAATAGTAGGAAAAGATGGTATACTCAGAAAACTTCTTCAGAAAAAAAGACTCAGTAACTCTATCTTCTATGGTCCGCCAGGTGTTGGAAAGACAACTCTTGCCGAAATAATAGCAAAAGATATTGGGTTTCAATTTGAATCTTTAAATGCTACTACAGCAGGAGTTAATGAGCTGAAAAGTGTAGTAGAAAGAGCCAAGAAAAATTTAGAGTATTACCAGAAAAAAACAATACTTTTTTTAGATGAAATCCATAGATTTAATAAGCTTCAACAAGATGCTCTGCTATCTAGTACAGAATCTGGAGTGATAATACTGATAGGTGCTACAACTGAAAACCCTTTTTATAATCTAAACAACGCTCTTTTATCGAGGGTTATAGTTTTTGAGTTTCAAACCTTAAAAGATGATGATATCAGAGAGGTTTTAAGAAGAGGTTGTAAAATTATAGGTTTGGAGATTGCTGAAGATGTGATTGAAGCGATAGTTGAAATATCTAAAGGTGACAGCAGAATAGCCCTAAATTATCTTGAACTTTATTACAATTTGGGGGAAGAGATAGCTGGTAATCAGATACTCAATATTTTGAAAGAGAGAAGGACATCTTTTCACAAGAAAGAGGATAAGTACAATATAATATCAGCTATGATAAAAAGTATAAGAGGTAGTGACCCTGATTCAGCTGTCTATTGGATGGGAAGACTTCTCTTTGGAGGAGAAGATCCAAGATATATTGCAAGGCGACTTCAAATACTTGCAAGTGAAGATATAGGTATGGCTAATCCAGAAGCGATGATAATAGCTGGTAATGCTCTGAGTGCAAGTGAAAAGATAGGGATGCCAGAGATAAGAATAATTTTAGCTCAGACAGTTATCTATCTTGCAATCTCATCTAAGAGTAATTCATGTTATAATGCTATAAATAGTGTTTTAAAAGATATTGAAGGTGGAGATTCCGAAAAAGTCCCAGCTAATATAGATAGCGTTGCCAAAAATTACCTTTATCCCCATGACTACAAGGGTAATTTTGTAAAACAGAGATATCGAGAGAAAGTTAAAAACTATTATATACCCGGGGATAACAGAAATGAAAAACTAATAAAAGAAAAGCTAGAAAAGCTTTGGAAACAATAAGGGAGGATAGATGGAACTTATAAAAGGTGTAAGAGGAACTAGAGATCTATATGGTAAAAATGGAGTAAAATTCAATCATATCTCCCTAGTAGCCCAAGAATTTTTTAAAAACTATGGTTTTGAGATGATAAAAACTCCTATATTTGAGGAAACAGCTTTATTTAAAAGAGGAATAGGAGAGGGAACGGACGTTGTAGATAAGGAGATGTACAGTTTTACGGATAGAGGAGAGAGAAATCTTACTCTAAGACCAGAGGGAACAGCTCCAGTAGTAAGATGTTACCTTGAAAATAAGATATATGGTCAAGAAGATACAAGTAGATTTTTCTATATAGGACCTATGTTTAGATATGATAGACCTCAAGCTGGAAGACAGAGAGAGTTCAATCAGATAGGTATTGAAGTTTTAGGAGAAAATTCTCCTATATTAGATGCTGAAGTTATATCTATGAGTTATAAGTTTTTAGATAAGTTAGGAATAACTGATCTACAGGTTTCTATTAATTCTGTTGGAGGATATGAGTCTAGAAAAATTTATAGAGATAGACTTATTGATTTTCTAAATCCTATGAGGGATGAACTTTGTGAAGATTGTCGTAACAGATTAGAGAAAAATCCACTGAGAGTTTTAGATTGTAAAATTCAAAAATGTAAAACTTTAACACTGGAAGCCCCAAGTATAATAGATTCTTTGGCAGATGATGAAAAAGCTCACTATGAAGAGGTAAAAAAATATCTGACTCTTTTTGGAGTTAAATTTGTTGAAGATTCAAGACTTGTAAGAGGTTTGGATTATTACTCAAGTACAGTATTTGAGATTGTAACAAATAAACTTGGTTCTCAAGGAACTGTTCTAGGTGGAGGAAGATATGATAATCTTTTAAAACAATTAGGAGACAGAGATATACCAGCTTTTGGTTTTGCTGCTGGTGTAGAGAGAATAATGATGCTGATAGAAGATATGGAGATGCCAATTCCAGAGGTTTATATAGCTTGGATGGGTGAAGAGGCTCAAGAGTCAGGTATTAAGTTAGCTGATGAACTAAGAGTTGCAGGAATCCATACATCTGTAGATTACAAATCTAAAGGTATGAAAGCTCACATGAAAAAAGCTGACAAATTAGGTGTTGATTTTGTAGTTATAATAGGTGAGGATGAAGTTAAAAATGGAAAATATATATTAAAAGACTTCAAAAATAGAGAACAATCTGAGTTAAGCTTAGATGAAATAAAGGAGAGATTAATATGATTTACAGAACGCACAATCTTGGTCAGTTAAGAGCTGAAAATATTGGAGAGAAGGTAACTCTTTCTGGATGGGTAGATACTAAAAGAGACTTAGGAGGTCTTACTTTTATCGACCTTAGAGACAGAGAGGGAATTACTCAGATAGTTTTTGATATCGATGTAGCAGATTCAACTGTTGTAGAGATGGCTCAAAAACTTAAAAATGAATCGGTTATAAAAGTAACTGGAACTGTAAAAGAGAGATACAGTAAAAACTTAAATATCCCAACTGGAGAGATAGAGATTTTTGCTACTGAACTTGAAATTTTAAATCCAGCAGATGTTCTACCATTCCAAATTTCTGGAGACGAAAATGTAAGCGAAACTATGAGACTGAAGTACAGATACCTAGATATCAGAAGATCTCATATGATGAATAACCTAAAGATGAGACATAAGATGATAATGTCTATTAGAAACTATATGGATGAAGAAGGGTTCTTAGATGTGGATACTCCGGTTCTTACAAAATCTACTCCCGAAGGAGCTAGAGATTTCTTAGTTCCAAGTAGAATAAGTCAAGGTGAGTTCTATGCACTTCCACAATCACCACAACTATTTAAACAGTTGCTTATGATTGGTGGAGTAGAGAAATATTTCCAAATTGCAAAATGTTTCAGAGATGAGGATTTAAGAGCTGACAGACAGCCAGAGTTTACTCAGCTAGATATCGAGATGTCTTTTGTTACTCAAAATGATATTATGAATACAATCGAGGGTCTTGCTAAAAGAGTATTTAAAAATGTAACTGGAGAAGGTGCAGATTATGATTTCATAAGAATGCCTTATGCAGAAGCTATGGAGAGATATGGTTCTGATAAGCCAGACACAAGATTCGGTGTAGAGTTAAAAGATCTTACAGATATAGTTAAGGATGCTGGATTCCAAGCTTTCAAAACTACTGTTGAAAATGGTGGGGTAGTTAAGTGTATCGTGGCTCCTGGAGCTTCTGAAAAATTCTCTAGAAAAGTTTTAGATGAATACCAAGATTATGCAAAAACATATTTTGGAGCAAAAGGAATGGCTTATATCAAGGTAACAGCTGATGGTGTAACATCACCTCTTGCTAAATTCTTCACGGAAGATGAAATGAACGCTATTGTTGAGAGATCTGAAGCAAAGGTAGGAGATGTAATCCTTATAGTTGCAGATGTTAAAAAAGTAGTTTATGCATCATTAGGTGCACTTAGACTTAGAATAGGAAAAGAGTTAGAACTTATCAATGGTGATGAATTCAAATTCCTATGGGTTGTAGATTTCCCAATGTTTGAATACTCTGAAGAGGAAGAAAGATACCAGGCTCAACACCACCCGTTCACTTCTATAAAACCAGAGGATATGGAAGCGTTTATGGGAGGAGAGATGGAAGAGATTAGAACAAACTCTTACGACCTTGTATTAAACGGATCAGAGATAGGAGGAGGTTCTATAAGAATCTTTAATCCCGAAGTTCAAGCTAGAGTTTTTGAAAAACTTGGTCTTTCACAAGAGGAAGCTAGAGAAAAGTTTGGTTTCTTTATAGATGCATTTAAATATGGAGCACCACCTCATGGAGGACTTGCTTTTGGAATCGATAGATGGCTTATGGTAATGTTAAAAGAGACATCTATAAGAGATGTAATCCCATTCCCTAAGACAAATAAAGGACAGTGTTTAATGACAGAAGCACCAAGCAGAGTAGACGAGAAACAACTGAGCGAGCTTTCATTAAATATTACTAAAAAAGACTAAAATAGATTAGATAGTAAATAGTTAATATAAATAAAAAGAAAGAAAAAAAACGGGTTTAATGTTGAAAAAAAACTTTTTTAATGATATAATCCAATAGAGAATAACATTCTGACTTATACGCTATTTTCATGAGGTTTTGGGCCTAATGTCGTCGAGGGGACTGGCACTGTTGCCACTAATTCAGAAAAGTCACGAAATCCCTTTGATTTACGGACCCTGTATCCTGGCATTATCTGGTTACCACTTTTTTATGATTGGCGACTAAAACCGTACTGAAGGCGGTAAGTTGGATATATTCTTTATTGGGCGTATGCCCGTTTTTTTTTGCATAAAAAAAAGGAAGGTGAAATTGATGATAAAACTTATAGATAGAGAGATAGCTGAAATTTTTGAAAAAGCTATGAAGGAACTTTACACAGGATTAGAACTTAAAACAGTTGAGATTACAGCAGCAACCAATGAGAAGTTTGGAGATTTTCAATCAAACTTTGCTATGATGAATTCTAAGATAATAGGAAAAAATCCAAGAGCGATTGCTGAAGAGGTAATTGGGGCTGTTGGAACAAATGATGTTATAGAGAAACTTGAGATAGCTGGACCTGGATTTATAAACATATTTCTAAAAGATAGTTTTTTAGGGAAATATATAATCGATATTATTGAAAAAAATCCGGATTTTTCATTTTTAAATAGAAAGGGAGAGGTTGTAATCGATTACTCATCTCCAAACATAGCTAAAAGAATGCATATAGGTCATCTTAGATCTACAATTATAGGTGATTCAGTAAAAAGAATACATAATTATCTTGGATACAACACTGTTTCAGATAACCATATAGGAGATTGGGGAACACAGTTTGGAAAATTGATAATAGGTTACAGAAATTGGTTAAACAAAGAGGCTTATGCTGAAAATGCTATTGAAGAGCTAGAGAGAGTCTATGTTGAGTTTGCAAAAGTTGCAGAGGAAAAGCCAGAGTTAGAGGATGAAGCTAGAGAGGAACTTAAGAAACTTCAAAATGGAGATCCAGAAAACACAAGATTATGGAAAGAGTTTATCGAAGTATCTTTAAATGAGTACAATAAACTTTATGGAAGAATGGATATAAAGTTTGATACATACTATGGAGAATCTTTCTATAAAGATATGATGGCCGGAGTTGTAGAAGAGTTAGTAGAAAAAGAGATAGCTGTAGAAAGTGAAGGAGCTAAAGTTGTATTTTTCCCAGAAGAGGAGAAATTGCACCCATGTATAGTTCAAAAGAGAGATGGAGCATATCTATATTCAACTTCAGATATAGCTACTATAAAATATAGAAGAGAAAATTATGATCTGAACAAGATAATATATCTTACAGATGAGAGACAGCAAGATCACTTTAAACAGTTTTTCAAGATAACTGAGAACTTAGGATGGGGTGTTGAGAAACATCATGTGTGGTTTGGTATAATGAGATTTGCTGATGGAGTTTTCTCTACTAGAAAAGGAAATGTAATTAGACTTGAACAGCTTTTAGATGAGGGTAAAAAAAGAGCCCTAGAAGTTTTAGAAAGTAAAAATTCAGAACTTTCAGCAGAAGAGAAAGACAATATAGCTGAAATTGTTGGAATGGGAGCGATAAAGTATGCTGA
>JBOFTG010000024.1:0-1975 GCA_051651945.1 Fusobacteriaceae bacterium
TTGTAAAGTGGATTTCCCCAAAGTTGTCCATCCTTACTAAAACCATCTGGAGGGCATCCAGCAACTTTTGTAGATATAAGATTTTTATCAAATAGGAACATCTCATTTTTTGACCATGCATCTGAAGAGTCTTGAGATACAAATATAGGTATATCACCTATTATTTTAACTCCTTTTTGATTAGCATATGATTTTAAATTTTTCCATTGAAGAGAGAACATATATTGAAGAAATATAAAGTAATCTATAGAATCTCTTAATTTTAAAGTTGCCTCTTGCAGAGTTTTTTGTCACGAAACTTATATTCTGTTGGCCAATCTTGCCAATTTTTTTGGTTAAAGCTCTCTTTTATTGCCATGAAAAGTGAATAATCTTGAAGCCAATATCTACTCTTTTTTTTGAAATCTTCCATCTCACCCAATCTATTAAGATTTTTAAAATTTTTAAATGCTTTTCTTAAGATTGGTAGTTTAAGATTATAAATCTCTCCAAAATTGATAGTACCCTCTACATTAGAATTTTTAAGTTCCTCTAAATCACTTTCTTCTAAAAGTTTTTGACTTACAAGCTCTTCTAAATTTATGAAATAAGGATTTCCTGCAAAAGATGAGAAAGATTGATATGGAGAATCTCCAAATCCTGTAGGACCTAATGGAAGTATCTGCCAAAGTTTCTGTTTTGCTTCTGATAAAAAATCTACAAATTTATATGCTTCCTGTCCAAAATCTCCAATTCCATAGATACTCGGAAGTGAGCTTATATGCATTAATATTCCACTGCTTTTCTGAAACATACTTTTCTCCTTTTTAATTCCGATTTTATTCTTTTACCCCTCCAGCAGTCAGACCACCAACTAGGTATCTGGATAAACTTATAAATAATATAACGACAGGTAAACTGGTGATTATTGCAGCAGCAGAGTATACACCCCATTCAGCAGCAAATGATCCTTGAAGAGTTACAAGCCCTACTGGTAGTGTAAGAGATTTAGGATCAGTTATTACAACTCTTGCTATAACATATTCAGACCAAGCTGACATAAAAGAAAAAAGTGAAGATATAGCGAGAGCTGGTGTAGAAAGTGGAAGAATTATAATATAAAAAGATTGCCAAACTTTACAACCATCAATATAAGCACTCTCTTCTAATGATTTAGGGATTGTATCAAAATATCCTTTTAACATCCAAACACAGAAAGGCACAGCTGTTGCTGTATAAGGTATTAAAAGACCTAAAAATTTATTCATAAGCCCATATCTTGTTAGAAGTACAGACATAGGTAGTAAAAGCATAGGTGCTGGGAACATCTGAGTTATTAAAAAAGTCATCATACCTGATTTTCTTCCCCAAAATTTAAATCTTGAAAAAGCATAAGCAGCAGTCGAAGATAAAGTGACTCCAAAAATTGCAGTCGCTGTAGATATAAGAAGAGAGTTTCTAAGCCATGTGATTAAATCTCTCTCAAAAATAGCTTTTCTAAAATTATCGAAAGTTGCTCCTTCAGGAATAATTGATAAACTAGCTGAAAAAAGTTGGTTCCCAGGTCTTAAAGCTATAGAAAGAACATTTAATAGAGGATAAAGAGTTAGTGCTGAGAAAAAAATAAGTACACCGTAGATACCTATTATCTTTTTCCAAGAATCTCCTTTTTCAAAATGCATCTGTTTAATTTTTTTCATTAATTTTCACCTCCTGAAAATATACCGCTTTTAGCAACATATATCACTCCAAATACAAGTAGTAGTATAAAAATAAGAACCGAGTATGCTGATGCGTATCCATATCTAAAGAAACTAAATGCCAAACGATAAACATCTGTTACAAGAATCTGAGTTTGATCATTTCCATAACCACCAGCTATTATAAGAATAACGTTTAGCATATTGAATGTCCAAACTGAACCCAATATTATTGCAGGAGTCAGAGTTGGTTTTAAGAGAGGTAGAGTTACATTTTTAAATTTATCCCATGTTCC
>JBOFTG010000025.1:0-2147 GCA_051651945.1 Fusobacteriaceae bacterium
GAAGCTCTTAACAGAAGGAGTTAATTTTGGAATATTTTCTAAAAATTGTGAGAGTGTAACATTAAATATATTTGAAAATGAGAAAGATAAAAATCCCATATTTTCCTATAAATTAGATTCTAAAAAAAATAAAACAGGAGATATATGGCATATCTTAATTAAAAAACTAAAAAATAATTTTTTTTATACATGGAATATATCTGGAGAATATGATGGTTTTCATATAATAGATCCATATGCTAAAGCTGTTACAGCCTATGGAAGTTCAAATGTTCAAAAGGCAGTTGTAGTGGATGACAGCTTTCTTCAAAGAGATATAATAAGACCCGAGACAGAGATTGAAGACAGCATAATTTATGAGATGCATATCTCACTTTTCACCAAAAATAAAAACGCAAAATCTAATTTTTCTGGAAGTTTTAAAGCTTTGTATGAAAAAATAGATTACTTAAAAGATTTAGGAGTTACAGCAGTAGAGTTTATGCCTGTTTTTGAATATGATGATTTTGCTCTGGGTTATAACCCCACAACAGGAGAAAAACTAAAAAATGTTTGGGGTTACAATCCTATAAGTTTTTTTGCATTGACAACCAGATATTTCTCAGGAGAGATGGAGCTTGAAAATCTCTATGAAAGCAATATTTTAGAATTTAGAAAACTTGTAGATGATCTTCATGAAAATGGTATAGAGGTTATATTGGATGTGGTTTATAATCACACAGCTGAAGGAAATGAGAAGGGAACTATACTAAATCTTAAAGGCATGGATAACAGTGTTTTTTATATACTTGAGAATGATAAAAAAAGTTATGCTAACTACTCTGGAACTGGAAATACATTAAATTGTAACCACCCTGTAGTCAAAACAATGGTAATAGATTCTCTTCGTTATTGGTATAGTGAAGTTGGGGTAGATGGATTTAGATTTGATTTGGGAGCGATATTAGGAAGAAACTCAAGAGGTGAATGGCTAGGAGGGGAGAACTCTCTTTTGAACGATATAGCTCAAGATGGCATATTATCAAAAGCTAAATTTTTTACAGAACCATGGGATGCTGCAGGTGGCTATTTTATGGGTGAATTCCCTAAAAATTGGTGTGTATGGAATGGGAAATTTAGAGATTGTATCAGAAGTTTTGTAAGAGGAGATGAGGGACAGATAAATGAGCTGATACAGAGAGTTCTGGGGAGCTCAGATATATTTAGATATAGTGGCAAAAAACCTAAAAACTCTCTTAACTTTATAACTGCTCATGATGGTTTTACGATTTGGGATTTGGTATCATATAACTACAAACACAATTTAGAAAATGGTGAGGATAATAGAGATGGAGAGAATCGGAATAACTCTTGGAACAATGGCTTAGAAGGTGAAACATTAGATAAAAAAATAAATAACCTAAGAAAAAGACAGATTAAAAACTTGATAACATTACTTATGATATCTAGGGGAGTTCCGATGATGCTTATGGGGGATGAGTTAGGAAAAACACAGAGAGGAAATAATAATACCTACTGTCAAGACAACGAACTAAATTGGATAGATTGGGAGAGAGCAGAAAACTTTCAAGATATCAAAACTTTTTATAAAGATATGATAAACTTTAGAAAAGAAAATACAGGATTACGTCAAAAAGATTATAGAAGCAGAGAGGGGGAGATATCAATTCATGGTATTAAACCATTTCAACCCGATGTAAGCTATGACTCACACAGTATAGGTTTTATGTTTGAACATGAGGGAGAAGATGATATATACGTAGCTTTCAACTCATATTATAAACCGTTAAAATTTGAACTTCCAAAAATTCATGATAAAAAATGGGAGCTGATAATGGACACAGCTATCGATGGAGATTCTTTTCAAGAGAGAAAAATAATTTTAGAGGGAGATACAGTTACATTAAAACAGAGAAGTTCAATAATAGCAGTATCAAAAAAAAGCTAGAAATCTTATTTTCTAGCTTTTTTTTATGGAATATGAAAAGCTACTTTAGATTAGTAACCATAGAGAAAAAACTTCCTTTGAGATTCATAAGTTCATTGTAACTACCACTCTCACGGATACAGTTTTTTTCCAGTACAAAAATTCGGTCAAAATATTTTAGAGAGTTCAGCCTGTGGGCCACAGCTACAATTATGGACTC
>JBOFTG010000026.1:0-5057 GCA_051651945.1 Fusobacteriaceae bacterium
AACAACAAGAGATATCGGAGAAGAAAAAAGAGTATTGGAAAATCAAGAAAAGACAAAAATAGAGAATATTAAATATATAGATGAGGCTAAAAGAAGTCTTGAAATTGTAGAGGAAAACTCTGAAAATTATTCGAATTATATAAAAATTCAAGATGAGTTAGGTAGAAGAAAAAAAGATATAATAACTCTTGAAGAAGAGATAGAAGTTTTAAGAAAAAAAGAAGGTGATATAAAGAAAATAGAAAATAAAACTTTAGAGATTAATGGAGAGATTGCCAAAGAAAAGATACATATAGAAAGTAATAGAGTTGGTTATGAAAAAAGTTTGAAGGAGAAAGTGGAGCAGGAGAAAAATATTTTTCTTGCAAATAGCCGTGAGAGCGAATTAGATATAGAGGAAGGTATAATTACACCACTTATAGAAAATGGAGAAAAATTAGAAAAAGAGATAAGGAAATTAGAACAGTTTCTCCAGATAGAAGAAGCTAAAATCTTGGAAGATAGAAAAAATTATACAGAGTTGAATAAAAAATTAGATTCATATAGCGGTGAGAGAGTTGAAGAGAGATTAGATGAACTTCAAGAGTTGGATAAGAAAAAAGTTTTAGTGGAAAGTGAGATAAGTAAGATTGTGGCTCTTTTAGAAAACAATCGTGAAGCTCAGGGAAAACTCTCGACAAGTATCTGCCCATATTTAGATGAACAGTGTAAAAATATTGATGGAAGCTTGGATGGTCAGATGTTTTTTGAAGAGCGTGAGAGAAGATTTAAAGAGTTATTGGAAAGTAATAAAATGATAGCTAGAGAGCTTCAAAAATCTTTAGAACCTCTGGAATCTCTAAAAAAAATGTTGAGAGAGAGTGAGATAGTTAGAGATACTGCTATTAATCTAGAAAGGTTAATCGAGAAAAAAGAAAATGAGATAAGGGTTAATGAAGTTTTGGGTGAAAATTTGAGTCTTCAAAAAGATATTTTCGAAAAAGAGCATGGAGATTTAGAAAATCTTCACAAGAGAAAGATAGCAATTGCAGAAGAGAGAAAATATTTAGGTATTAAAGATATCCAAAAAAAGATAGAAGAGATTTCTGTTTTGATATATGAGATGGATAGAGATTATAATATGTTTTGTGAGCGAAAGATAAATCTTGAAAAAGATAGAGATAGCAGTATGGAGAAAATAAAAACTCTTAAAGATGAGACAAAAGATTTTCCAATATACGAGGAAAAATTAAAAAAATCCAAAAATGATCTTTCGGATTTAGAGATGGTGGTTGAAAATATAAAAATCTCTTATGATCTTTATAATAGAAATATAGGAGAAGCTTTAAAACTTCAAAGTTATCATGAAAACGATGTGAGATTAAAAGATAGTATAGATAGGATAAAATTTGGGATAAAAAAATTAGAGGAAAATCTTCAGAAGTTGAGAGAGGAGCTAAGTGGAAAAATATCTGTAGAATCACTTCGACATGAGAAAATATCTGTTGAAAAAAGGATAACAGATCTTCATAGAGAGAGTGGGTCACTTCTGAATATGGTAAAAGATCTTCAAGAAAAAGCTGAAAAAGCTGAAAAAGATTATTTAGAGATAAATGAATTGGAAGAGAAAGAAAAGAAATTACAGAAAAAAATAGAACTTACAGGAAAATTCCGTGACAACGTAAAAGGTATGGGTGAAAAGGTGGCTCAGAGTATAATAAGAAAAATAGCTTTTTTTGCCACTGAAAATTTTAGAAAGATAACAGGGCGTGGTGAGAGCATAATTTGGAGTGGAAAAGACTCCTCTGAAAAAGATTCCCCATACTCTGTTTTATTAGAGGGTGTTGATCGTGAGGGGAATCTAAGAAAGGTAAACTTTGATCAATTATCAGGTGGAGAGCAAGTAGCAGTAGCTATCTCTATAAGAGGAGCTATGAATAGCATATTTACAAAAACAGGATTCTCTATTTTTGATGAACCAACCAATAACCTTGATAAAGAGCGTCGTAAGATACTTGCTGATAATATTGGTGAGATACTCCAAAATATGGAGCAGAGCATAATAGTAACCCATGATGATACCTTTAAGGAGATGGCTCAACAAGTAATAGATTTATAACTACGAATAACCTCTAGAGCTTTCTCTTTTTTCTTGGCTTCAATTTCTACATCAAAATCATTAAAAAGCCAGATAAAATTTTCGTAATCATCTTTTGCTATATAATCACTATGAGAGCGATCGGTTAAACTTGATTTGCCACTGGAGATATGAGCCAGTGGCTTTCTTTTTTTCCAAGTTTTCTTAATTCGGTCAACATCATAAGATGAATCTGTGATTCTTGCATGGTGAACATCTAAAACCATGGGAATATCTATTTTTTCACAAAGTTTTAAAACATCATCAACTTTATAGTGATGGCAGTTTTCTAAAACCAAAATCTCTTTTGTAAAAGGTTCTAGACGTTCGAATGTCTTTTCGAATTTATTGAGTTCATTACTTTTCCCGATATGAAGTATAAGCTCACTGATACCAGAAAGTTGAGCTATCTTAGTTTGTTGATGTAGAATGATAAGTGAGTTTTCAATAACTTTTTCAGAATCGCTGTTGAGAACAACAAATTGATCTGGATGTATAATTAGTCGGATATTTTTACTCAGATTTTTTATTTTTTTAAAGAGTTCTAAAATCTCAAAATCATTTTCCCAATCCCAGAAATCTGGATATGGAATTAAAGCTGAAGAGATTCTGTAGATGTAATTATTTTCTATACAGTAGTTTATACAATTTATTGTATAGTTTAAATTAAAAATAGATGCCTCTTTAATTTTTTTAAAATCCATATTTTTTATAGAATTAGATCCTTTTTTCATACCTTTTCCATCCATCATACAAACTAATCCAATCATACAATTTCCTCCAGTTATATTTTAATAGCTTTCCAACATGATTCTACAATCTGAGAGATTTGTGATCTATCAAGAGAGTATCTGTTTATAAGTGTTCCTTTCACTCCAAAAAATATAATTCCAAAAATCATACTTATACAGAGGTCTGGATTTAAATCACGGATAGCTCCTTTTTCCTGTCCCAATTTTATTACTGTTAATATTTCAGAAAAAATATTGTTGTTTTCAGTATTGCGATATCTTTCTGGCATATATGAGGAGTAGATAAGATCAGTTACAAAAACCATTCTTTCTGGATAGGTTAATGAATATCTAAGAGAACCCTCGATAAGATGTCTGAATCTTTGATAAACTGCTGTATTATAATTATAATCTTTCATTACCTTATCCGTAAGATCTTGAAAGCAGATCTCATAAAGAGTATATATAAGCTCATCCATGTTTTTAAAATAATTGTAAAGCGTTCCTGAACCTACATTTGCTTTTTTGAATATTTTTGAAAATGTCAGAGAGTGCAAACCCTCATCCATTACTAAGTTTAGTGTGGCATTTAAAATATCATCTCTTTTGCTCATTAAAATCCCCTCGATATAGTTGATTCCTTATTATATATGAATAAACTCGGATATTCAATTATGAATTGACTATATTTTTTGCCTATGATAAAATTAGAGTAAAATGTTTTGGAATAAAAATTCCAAAAAAAGGAGAATGGTATGAAAAAAATTTATTATTTAATCACTATTTTGATTTTTCTGTTTAGTGGATGCTCCTCTACAGATTATTCGAAAATTAGAGATGAAGAGAGAGAAAAACTTCTTTTAAAAGAAAGTGAAAGTAGGGAGATTATCTCAAAAACTGGAGAATCAATATCTTTAGAAGAGGCACTGTCTTTAGGTGAAAAAAGAAATAGTAGCATAAAAATAGTAAAGATAAAATCTGAGATAGCAAAAATTGATAAAAATATAGCTTTTGGAAATTTTCTGCCAAAAATAACAGCTATCGGAGCGTACAATCAATTTAATGAAGGTGTATATGGTCAAACAGCAGGAGTTGAACTGCCTTTTGGAATAGAGTTAGAAACAAGACTTGTAGATAAAAATTTCTATACAGCGGGACTTAGTGCAACCCTTCCAATATTTACACCGACAGCTTGGTATTTGTACTCTGCAAGAAAGAAAGGAATGGATATCTCTAAAGAGATTGAAGATTTTCAGATAAAGAAAGTGAGGGTAGAGATAATAAATAGTTATTATCATATCGCAGCACTTCAATCTGAAGAAAGTTATCTAAAAGAGAGTATGAAACATGCTGGTGAACTTATGAAAAATGCAAAGATTGGTTTAGAAACAGAATCTATAATGCCTTGGCAATATGAACAGAGTGAGCAATTTTTAAAAAGCAGAGAGTTTGCAATGAATAAAAATAGTAGAGATCTAACTCAAGCTAAGATGAAATTTCTTAAACTTTTAGATCTATATCCTCTAGTAGATTTTAAGATTGAAAACAGTGAAAAGTTTTCAGATAAAAATGTAGAGTTAAATGATGCTATATACTCAGCTTTGGAAAATAACTCTCTACTGAAAATTGAAGATATAGCACACGGAGTAAAAAAAGATATAGTTAAAATAGCTATAGCTGAATTTTTACCGAAGATAGCTTTGACAGGAGGTTATTCGAGAAATAATAACACCGCTGTAGTGGATCCTCTTATAATGAACGGAAGTCTTATGGGAGCAGTTAACCTTTTTAATGGTTTTCAAAATATAAATAATTATAAGAAAAGTAAAAAAAATCTAGAAATTGCAGATATAGAGCGTGAAGAGTCAGCAGCAAAAGTTATATTAGAGACAGTAAACGCTTTTAATTTCTATCAAGAGGTAAGAGAAAATCTTGAATTAGCTGAAAAAAATTACTCTATCGTAACTCAAAAACATCATGAAAAGAAAATCCAAAAAGAGTTGGACATGATAACAGACGAAGAATTTTTACTGATTTTAGCAGAAAAAGAGAAAGCTTTTGCAATAATGAAAAGTTGCCAGTATAGATATGAAATTTCACTAGCACTTATGGAGCTAGTTGTAGGAGGATATAAAGATGTTAAATAAAAAATATTTTCAGATACTTGGGGTTGGAGCTATCTTGATAACTCTTGCATCTTGTGGAAAAAA
>JBOFTG010000027.1:0-2653 GCA_051651945.1 Fusobacteriaceae bacterium
TTGATATTTAGAGTAATTATATCATAAAATATAGATGCTGAAAAAATAAAATTAATATAAAAAAGTGAGGAAGAAAAAAATGAAATCAATAATCGATTTACATACCCACACAATTGTAAGTGGGCATGCTTACAGTACACTTCAAGAGAATATCGATTCAGCTTGTACACATGAACTTAAATTTTTAGGAGTTTCAGATCATGCACCGACTATGCCGGGTGGACCACATCTATTTTATTTTTCGAATCTAAAGGTTATTCCTGAAAGAGTTAACGGGATAAGAATTTTAAAGGGATGTGAAGCGAATATAGTTAATTTTGAAGGAGAGATAGATCTTCCTGAAAGAGAACTTTCTGGAATAGATTATGCTATAGCAAGTCTACATCTTCCATGTATTGAGTGTGGAGATAGAAACCAGAATACAAGGGCAGTTATAAATGCTATGGATATACCTAAAGTAAAGATTATTGGTCACCCTGATGATTCGAGATATCCATTAGATTATAAAAAAGTAGTTGCAGCTGCAAAAGAGAAAAATATTCTTTTAGAGGTAAATAATTCATCTTTAAGTTCTGTAAGTTTTCGTGAGGGAGCTCATGAAAATTTAACAGAGATGTTAAAAGAGTGTATAGAGCAAAATGTTCAGATAATAATGGGAAGTGATGCTCATGTGAGTTTCGATGTGGGAAATTTCCGTAACTCTGAAAAATTGTTGAAAGAACTTCAATTTCCAAACGAGTTAGTTATAAACTATCATGAGGAAAAAATAAAAAAATTCTTTGGATTATAGTGAAAGTAAAAAAAGAGGTTAACTGATGTAACCTCTTTTTTGATGTCTAAATTTTGTTTTTAAGAAGTGCTTTACCGGGAATTCCAGGTCTTGTCATCTCATAAGGATCTAATATAACTTTCAAATCATCCTCACTTAAAAGCCCTTTATCCAATATAAGTTTTGCAACAGGTGTTCCAGTTTTTATAGATTCTTTTGCAATATCTGCTGAATTTTTGTAACCTATATGTGGAACAAGAGCTGTTATAACACCAACAGAGTTATCGACAAGTTCTTTGCATTGTTCTTTATTTGCCGTTATATCTATGAGGCAATTATCAATTAAAGTATTTATAACATTGGTTAATATTTCAATAGATTGAAAAAGATTGAAAAAGAGAACAGGCTCAAAAACATTAAGTTCAAGCTGTCCAGCCTCAGCTGCTTTTGTAATTGTTAGATCATTTCCAAATATTTGAAACGAAACTTGGTTAACAACTTCAGGAATAACAGGATTAACTTTTCCAGGCATAATTGAAGATCCTGGTTGTTGCTGTGGAAGATTGATCTCTCCCAATCCAGTTTTTGGTCCTGAAGCCATAAGTCTTAAATCATTAGCTGTTTTTGAAAGATTCACAGCACATGTCTTAAGAGCTGAAGATAGCCAGACAAAAGCATCTAAATTTCTAGTTCCATCTACAAGATTTGGAGATTGTTTGAAATCTATCTCTGTAATTCTTGCAAGAACCTTAGTTACATTGTGAACATAGTCCACATCAGCATTTATTCCAGTACCGACTGCTGTAGCGCCCATATTTATATATTTAAGATCTTCAAGAGCACATTTAATTCTTGTGATATCACGACTAACTGGTTCAGAAAAAGCTCTGAATTCTTGACCAAGTCTAATTGGAACAGCATCTTGAAGATGAGTTCTTCCCATCTTGATAACATCGTCAAACTCTCGTCCTTTTAGTTGCAAAGTACTGTATAATCTCTCAAGAGCAACAATAAGATCGTTACACATCATATGGATAGTTAATTTTCCAGATGTAGGAATAACATCATTGGTAGATTGTCCATAGTTCACATGATCATTTGGATGAACCTTATCATATAAACCAAGTTCTCCCCCTAAAATCTCACCTCCACGGTTAGCAATAATCTCGTTGATGTTCATATTCATAGATGTTCCAGCTCCACCTTGAATAACATCCGAGATAAATTGATCGTGAAATCTTCCACCTATAATTTCATCACAAGCTGTAATCATAGCATCTTGAATCTCTTTACTGATAACTCCAGCATGAAAATTTGAAAGTGATGTAGCTTTTTTTACATATGCCATAGCAATAATAAATTGAGGGTTGAGTTTATAACCAGTAATGTGAAAATTATTTTTTCCTCTGAGTGACTGAATTCCATAATACGCTTCTTTAGGTACTTTTAGAGAACCTATAGAGTCGGTTTCTAATCTAAATTCTTTCATTTGATATCCCCTTTTATAAAATGTTTTCTTAAAGAACTTCTTATAAATTAATAGTACAACATGTTTTTAAAAAAATCAAATAATTTAAGAAGAAAACTATATAAAAATTGTATAAAAAAGAGGACATCATATATTAAGCATATAATGTCCTCTCTAATTATAGTTTTTCAGTGAAAATAGAGAAAGCTATTTTCTCCCAATTTATTTTTTTAGATGATTTTAAAATTATTTCAACTGTTGGAGAATCTTTTATAATGGCTTTAACTGTATGGTTAAAACTTAGATGGATATCATCATTTAGATTTTCTAAAGTTTTGATAGATTTTTTAGAGTGGTTTGTTCTGTTAACAGCTTCAGATTCACATTCACCCATAAGATCTATTGAGATAACAACA
>JBOFTG010000028.1:0-2958 GCA_051651945.1 Fusobacteriaceae bacterium
TTCCTAATGTCAATATTTTTATTCTGATACTCAATTTTAATTTTTAGTATTATTTTTTTGTACCTCAAAAACCGAACAAAAAAATAATAAAATTGTTATCTATAATTTAACCTCCAAGAATGATATTATTATATAAACAGAATTGAAGGAGGTTGTTATGATTTTAGAGACAATAGTGGAAAAACTAAATTTTTTCATGTGGGAGAAAAATATACTTGTGGTTATGCTTTTAGGAAGTGCACTGTATTTCACATGGAAAACTAAATTTATACAGGTTAGATTTCTTAAGGGTATTGGAGAGATAATTTTTAGAAAACAAAATGAAGAAGATGAGAAAAAGGGAATCACTCCTTTTCAAAGTTTCTGCTTGGGTACAGCTTGTAGAGTTGGAGCTGGAAATGTTGTAGGTGTTGTGGCTGCGATATCTATCGGAGGGCCAGGTTCAATTTTTTGGATGTGGATCATAGCTTTTCTTGGTAGTTCTACAGCTTTTATAGAATCTGTTTTGGCAGTACTTTATAGAGATGGAAAAGGTGGGAAATACAGAGGTGGAACTCCTTGGATAATAGAAAAGAAAACTGGAAATAAAAAATTTGCAATTGTATTTGCTCTTTCAAGTATATTATGTTACTTCGGAGTTACTCAAGTAATGGCAAACACGATAACTTCATCTCTTAAGATGAGTTTTCCATCATATGGAAATACAATAGCTTATCTGCTTGTTGGACTTACAGCAGTTCTTCTTCTTGGTAAAAAAGATAAGATTATAGGTTTTTTAAATAAGTTAGTGCCATTTATGGCTGGTTTATACCTAATGGTTTCACTTTTTATAATCTTAAAAAATGCACAATATGTTCCAGGAGTTTTTAAAGAGATAATTCTTTCAGCTTTTGGAGTTGGAGAAGCTGTTGGTGGAACCGTTGGTGGAGCACTTATGCTTGGAATCAAAAGAGGGCTATTTTCAAATGAAGCTGGAAGTGGAAATTCTACATATGCAGCAGCAGTTTCAGAGGTAGATCATCCAGCTGAGCAAGGAATGGTTCAGATGCTTGGAGTTTTCGTAGATACTCTTTTAATCTGTAGTGCAACAGCTCTTGTGATTTTACTTGGAAGAGGTGGAGAAAGTTTATCAGGAGTTGCTCTTTTCCAAAATGCTATGGTTTATCATCTTGGTTGGGTAGGAAAACCTTTTGTTACTTTGATACTATTCCTATTCTCTTTTTCAACAATATTGGGAGTTGCTTTTTACGGTAAGACGGCTCTGGCATATTTTACCGAGGATAGAAAAGGAGTTACAGTTTTTAATCTTCTGATGATAGCTATGGTGTTTTTGGGTGGAACTGGAGAAAACTATTTTGTTTGGTCTCTTGCAGATTTAGGTCTTGGACTAATGACAATTTTCAACCTTTCATGTATAATACCTTTAGGTGGAGAAGCAGTTGCATCTCTTGAAGAGTATGAAGCGATGAGAGGAGAATTAGTATATGAAAAAAATAAGAGTAACTCTATCTGAAGATATATGGAGACTTATAGGGAAAGATGTAGAGGAGTTTGGAATAAATAATAATCGTCTCTGCAACTATATCTTAGATAAACTTAAATATGAGAAAAATATGGATATCCATAAGATAATAGAGAGTAACACAGGAGTCCAAAAAAAAATTACTCAATTTGATCTTAACAGTGCCAATGAAGTTATATATTATGATATTCTAAGAGAAAATGGTGTAGAAAATGAAGCTGAGTTTTTTAGAACTTTATTTGAAATATATACCTCTAAATTTAAATATCAAAGAGAGATATTTGTATTTATGGATAGAGTACTAGAGATACTCGATGCCATTGAGAGAAAATGTAAGATGAAGATTATCTATTATGGAGAGGTCTACACAGTAAATCCATATTTTATAAAACGTGAGGAGCAGGGAGATGAAAATTTTCTCTTCTGCTATCACTGTGAAGATAAAAAATATATCAACTTTAAATTAAAAGATCTGACTGTTGGAGGTATTCTTCAAGAAAAGATAGATCTCTACGAGAAAAAATATATAGAGATGGTCAAAAAGAATTTTGATCCATTTCTTGGATATGGAAATATAGTTAAAGTTAAACTGAGCTCTAAAGGCGAAGGGCTTCTTAAAGGTATCACAAACTATAAGCCACGGTTGAAAAAACGTGAGGGAAATATCTATTATTTTGAGATGTCAAATGAGAATGCTAAAATATATTTTCTACCATTTATGGAAAACGCTGAGATTTTATCTCCAGTTGAATTAAGAGAAGAAATGAAAATATCACTTCTCTCTACATTGAAACTTTATTCATAACAAAAAAAGCCACAAATTCATGTGGCTTTTTTGTTGTTCGTTAGATAAAGAAATCTCTCTCTCCGGTTTTGATTTTATCAATACTTTTACGAGTATAGTTTTTAATATCTTCTCTTTCTATCTTTTCAATCTCACGTTCAATAACTTGGAATACCTTTTCTTTCAGTTCGCTATCTCCATAATCCATAGCATACTCAGTTAAAGTCATAAGTGCATTAGGTTGGCAAACATTTTGAATATTTCCAGATTTAGCAAGTTGCATAAATCTATCACCTGTTCTTCCTGAACGGTAGCAAGCTGTACAGTAACTTGGAATATATCCATCATTCACAAGCTCTTTTAAAATTTCAAGTGGACTTCTATGATCTCCAACTTCGAATTGGCTACTTTCAACTCCTTCAGATTCATCCTTATATCCTCCAACACCAGTGCATGAACCAGCACTTATCTGAGAAACTCCATATCGGAGAACTTCTTTTCTCAGCTCTGGTGTCTCTCTTGTTGATAATATGAGACCTGTAAAAGGAACAGCTATTCTTAATATCGCAACTATCTTTTTGAAAGTATCATCATCAATGATATTTGGGAATTCCTGAAGACTTACACCATCAGCTTTTTTCATTCTTGGAAC
>JBOFTG010000029.1:0-4146 GCA_051651945.1 Fusobacteriaceae bacterium
CATATAGTTTAGAGGGTGAAGTTGTTAAGGTAAAAGATCTATATTTCGAAAATAATGATTCTTTGCAAAAAATATTATATTTTATCTCAAGCTTTAAGGGTTATTACAAAAATTTAAAGATAGAGAGTTTTATAGGTCAAGAGTTAGAAAGTTATCTTCCTAACAGAAAGGATATAATAGTTAGAAAGATACCTTTTATTATGACAAAGATAATAGATATAAAATCTACTCTTAAAGTTTTTTTTGAAAGTTACAATTTACCAGAACTAAATTTGAAAATTTATGATAGTTATATAGATAATCTTCAATGCTTAAGTTGGAGAGAGGGTGAAATTATAGAGGAAGAGAGAGAGAACGGTTTTGATATTGAGATAGATATGGAATCATTAACATCTTTTCTATATGGTGGGATAAAAATTGAAACATTAAAAAAACAGAAAAAGATAAAAATAGAAAAATGGATAGAGCTTAGACTTCTTCAGATATCCGAAGACAAGATAAGCTATATCCATGAGTATGTATAATAATTATTTTAAGATGAGTTCTCGAAATTCTTTCGCACTCATCTTTTCTTTTGTCAATTTTTTTGTAGAGAGAGTTGTAGTAGGGGCTACACCATAAGACGATGTTAGAGCATTTATATGGGTAACAGCTATAGCAAGAGCATCTGCTGCATCATCGGGTTGTGGAATCTCTTTTAAACCCAAAATTCTTTGAACCATACTCTGAACCTGTTTTTTGTCAGCTTTACCATATCCCGTAATTCCCATCTTAACTTGAAGTGGTGTATAGCCAACAGGTTTAATCCCTTTTCTCATACCAGCTAAAACAATAACTCCTCTAGCTTGTCCAACACTGATAACTGTTTTGCTATTTTTAAAGAAAAATAGTTCTTCAATGGCTATATGTGTCGGCTTGTGCTTATCTATAATATCGGATAATTCCTCAAATATCTTAAGAAGTCTATCTTCTAAATCCAATGATTTATCTGTAAATATACATCCATAATCTAAAACATCATATTTTTTTCTGCTGTAATCTATAATACCAAAACCAACTATCGCAGTTCCAGGGTCGATACCTAATACTTTCAAAAAATCACCTCGTAGCTAAAGTTTAACATAAAAAAAAGAAAAATCAAGTCTAAAAAGATAAAATATTCAAAAAATAAATTTTAAAAAAGGAATATCCAGGAATTCTCTGTATAATTTAGTATGAAAAATGGTAAGATTTTCAGACAGAGGAGGCTTTCGAATCTATGAATATTTCAGATTACTTAAAAGAGATAAGTCACTATCCCCTACTTACAAAAGATGAGGAGATATATTATACAAAAAAAGCTCAAGATGGAGATATGTCAGCAAAAGATATGTTGGTAATATCAAATTTGAGACTTGTGGTAAGTATAGCTAAAAAATATTCAAACCTAGGAATACCTATTCTTGATCTTATACAAGAGGGAAACATTGGACTTATAAGAGCTACTGAAAAATTTGATCCATCAATGGATAGACGTTTTTCTACATATGCAACTTTTTGGATTAGACAGAGCGTGTTAAGACATATCTCATCTAATCGTGGGCTTATAAGACTACCAACTTATATTTATGATAATGTTTCTAAAATAAATAAGTATGTTCAAAGTTATAGAACTCAAAATAATTCTGTGCCAACAGATGAGCAGATAGCAAAATTTTTAGGGTTTAAAGAAAAAGATATAAAAAAATATACAGATGTATTTGAACATAATTTCTCATCTCTTGAGGAAACTTACGGAGAGAATATTGATTTTCACGGTGTAATACCTGCTGATGAAAATTTCGAGAAAAATATACTAGAAAAAAATAGTACAAGTGAACTTATGGAGTATCTGGATATCTTGACTCCTAATGAAAAAAGTGTTATCATAAGCAGATATGGACTGTTCAATAACGCTGTTCTTACTCTTGGTGAGATAGGTGATAATTTAAATCTTACCCGTGAAAGAATAAGACAGATACAGCTAAAAGCTATAGATAAATTAAAAGAAGAGATTGCTCAGAGTGATTTCAGTTAAGGAGATAAAGTGAAAAAATATGATTTAATAGTTGTAGGAGCTGGACCATCAGGTATTTTTACAGCTATTGAAGTGGCATCACATGGAAAAAAAGTTTTACTTATAGAGAAGAATAAAAAGATAGGAAAGAAACTTTTAATAGCAGGACAGGGTCGTTGTAACCTTACAAATAGCTGTGAATTAAAAGAGTTTCTGTTGAAATATGGAGATGGGGGCAGATTTTTAAAATCTGCCCTTAATGAATTTAAACCAAAAGATATGATAAATTGGTTTAAAGATAGAGGGATGAATCTTGTTTTAGTAGAAGAAACAGGAAAATATTTCCCCGAAACTATGAGAAGTTTAGATGTCTTATCTCTTCTTGAAAAAGAGATGAGAAGATTTGGAGTTGAGATTTTATTAGATGGTAAACCCGATAAGATAGAGAGAAAAGATAGTGGGTACTCTATAACAGTAGGTGAAAATAGTTATTATGGTGAAAACCTACTAATAGCAACAGGTGGAGCTTCATATCCAGCAACTGGAACGACTGGAGATGGATACCTTTATGCTAAAAAATTAGGTCACAAAATAGTAACGCCTAAACCATGCTTAACACCAGTATATGTGGATAACTACTCTTTTTCAGATCTTTCAGGAATCTCATTTTCAGGAGTTAAGATAGATTTGTGGCGTGATGGAAAAATATACAAAAGCACCAAAGGTGACATATTACTAACACATCATAACCTAAGTGGACCTGGGATTATTGATTTTTCAAGATATATAGTGAAAGATGATATTTTAGGAATAAATTTTGTTGGAGTTGCCACAGAGGAGTTCCAAAAAAAAATTATAGAGAGTGCTGGTTCAAATGGAAAACAAAATATTAAAAATTTTCTTTTGACTTCTCCTATTCCCGAGAGATTTGTAAAAAAAATGCTATCTATATGGGAGATTGATGAGAGTAAAAAATTATCTGAGATCTCTAAAGTTGAGAGAGCTTCTCTTTTACAACTTACCAATTACAAGATGAGAGTGACAAGGCTTGGAGGCATGGAGATAGCTATGGCGACAACAGGTGGAGTATCTTTAGAAGAGATAAATCCTAAAACTATGGAATCCAAAATTTCAGAAAATTTATATTTTACAGGAGAGGTATTGGATATTGATGGTGATACAGGTGGATTTAATATTCAAGCTGCGTTCTCAACAGGTTATCTAGTACGAAAACATATATTAAAGAAAAGCATGGGAATCAGATGATTCCCATGCTTTTTAAAAACTCTTTTTCCTCAGCTATTGTAGTAGTTTCACTGTGACCACTAAAAACTTTTGTGTCTCCAGGAAGTGTAAGGCATAATTTTCTTAAACTTTCGTAGAGCATACCAGTATCACCAGTTACAAAATCTGTTCTTCCATAACTTCTTCTAAAAAGAGTATCTCCAGATAGAAGAGTCTTAGACCCTTTATGATAAAAACATTTCGAACCTATTGTATGTCCTGGAGTATCAATCACTTTAAATTCTCCAACAAAATCCCCATCTTGAAGAAGAGTAACTTTATCTGTATATGAAAAACAGCTATTATCGATAAATTTAGAGAGGTTATAGCTAGAATCTTTTAAGAAAATTGCCTCTTCTTTTCCTATAAATATCTCTGTCTTAGGGAAGTATCTTTCCATAGCTTTTAATCCACCGATGTGATCATAATGACCATGAGTAAGTATCAGATATTTGAGATCAATATTGTTTTCATCTACAAAACTTTTAATTTTAGAAAGATCTTCTCCTCCACAGTCAAATAAGTATCCGGTATTAGAATTATCCCAAAGCAAATAACAGTTTGTCATATAGATTCCTAGATAAAAATTTTTGATATTCATATATAAAACCTCCGAATTAGAATAAATTATAGTAAATTTTTTTTCCATATGTTAAAATAAATGTGCTAATATTTAGCAGAAAAATTTAGAGGAGGAAGATATGCCACACATAAAATTTAGAGGTATAGAAAAAAGTAAAATTTTAGAAAATAGTAAGGAGATAGTTGACGGTCTTACAGAGATAATAAAGTGTGACAGAACTTGGTTTACACTTGAACATATAGAA
>JBOFTG010000030.1:0-2598 GCA_051651945.1 Fusobacteriaceae bacterium
TCTTAGTTAATAGTATACCATAGTTTAAGATTTAAGTGAACAACCTGCCTGTATAGCAGTGTTTACTTGTAAGAAAAAGTATGTTAAGATAACCATGAGGTTATGGATATGTTGACTAAAATTATGAAATAAGTTGTATAATAGGAGATGGATAGATGAAAGAAAAAATATTTAAAATTGAGGGTATGACTTGCTCATCTTGTTCAAGGCATGTAGAAAGAACAGCTAAGAAATTAATAGGAACAATAGAAGCTGGTGTAAACTTAGCAACTGAAAAATTGACAATAAAGTTTGATGAATCACAGTTAACTTCAGAACAGATAATGGATGCAATAGAAAAAGTTGGGTTCAAAGCTGTAGATGAAGAAGCGATAGAAAAAAAAGACAGGGAAAAAGATCAGAGAGAGGAAGATATTAAATCTCTATGGAAAAGATTTTTAATATCTTTAATTTTCACAGTTCCTCTTTTGATAATTTCAATGGGACATATGGTGGGAGATACTCTTCCTGATTTTATATCTCCCGAGGTAAGCCCTAAAACTTTTGCACTATCTCAGCTGATTCTTACTACTCCGGTTATGCTGATAGGTGAGAAATTTTTCAGAGTTGGAATAAAGACATTTTTAAAGAAAAGTCCTAATATGGATTCTCTTATTGCTATGGGAACATCAGCAGCATATGGTTATGGAATTTATGCAGTTATAAAAATATTGATGGGAGATGTTCAATTTGTTCACTCGCTTTATTTTGAATCTGCAGCAACGATACTTCTTCTTATAACTCTAGGAAAATATCTTGAATCAGTAAGTAAGGGAAAAACATCAGAAGCGATAAAAAAGCTGATGGGGCTTGCTCCTAAGACAGCTCGTGTTGAAAGAGATGGGAAAGAGATGATAATTCCTTTAGAAGAGGTAAAAGTAGGAGATATTATTATTGTAAAACCTGGAGACAAGATTCCAGTAGACGGAGTTGTGATAGATGGAAGTACATCTATAGATGAATCCATGCTTACAGGTGAGAGTATTCCGGTTGAAAAAAGTAAAGGATCAGCTATAATAGGAGCAAGCATAAATAAAAATGGAACTGTAAAATATTGTGCTACAAAGGTAGGAAAAGATACGGCTCTTGCTCAGATAATTAAATTGGTTGAAGATGCTCAAGGCTCTAAGGCACCAATAGCAAAACTTGCAGATATAATATCGGGATATTTTGTTCCTGTTGTAATGGGTCTTGCATTAATTTCTGGTGGAGTATGGTATTTGGTTACTGGAAATGTTGAGTTCGCTCTTACAATATTGATATCAGTACTGGTAATAGCTTGTCCATGTGCTTTGGGACTTGCAACTCCTACTGCAATAATGATAGCAACTGGAAAAGGTGCTGAGTATGGAATACTTATAAAGAGTGGTGAAGCTTTGGAAACTGCTCATAAAATTCAAACTGTAATCTTTGATAAAACAGGGACAATCACAGAGGGGAAACCGAAAGTAACAGATATAGTGACAGTGAATGGAATTACAAAAGATGAACTTCTTGTACTGGCAGGAAGTGCTGAAAAAGGTTCTGAGCATCCTCTCGGAGAAGCTATTGTAAAAGCTCTCGAAGAAAAAAAACTTGAACTGAAAAGGGTTGAGCATTTTATGGCTGTTCCTGGACATGGAATAGAGGTTGTAATTGATAAAACAAATATTCTTCTTGGAAATGAAAAGCTGATGAGAGAGAAAAATATAGAACTTGAAACTCTTCAAATGAGATCTAATACTTTTGCAGAAGAGGGAAAAACTCCTATGTATGTCGCTGTAGATGGATCTTTAGCAGGAATAATAGCGGTTGCAGATACTGTAAAAGAAAGTTCAAAAAATGCAATAGAAGTTCTTCATAGAATGGGAATAGAAGTAGCTATGATAACAGGTGACAACAAGAGAACTGCTCAGGCAATAGGGAAGCAGGTTGGAATTGACAGAATTTTTGCAGAAGTACTTCCAAAAGATAAGGCGTTAGAGGTAAAAAGACTTCAAAAAGAAGGGAAAAAGGTTGCAATGGTAGGGGATGGAATAAACGATGCCCCAGCACTTGCTGTAGCAGATATAGGAATAGCTATTGGATCAGGAACAGATGTTGCAATAGAATCAGCAGATATCGTACTTATGAGAAGTGATTTGATGGATGTTTCTACAGCAATAAAACTGAGCAGAGAGACTATTAAAAATATCAAGCAGAATTTGTTATGGGCTTTTGGATACAACATATTGGGGATTCCTGTTGCTATGGGGATATTACATATTTTTGGTGGTCCTCTTCTAAGCCCTATGATAGCAGGGGCAGCTATGAGTTTTAGTTCGGTGTCAGTAATAACAAATGCATTGAGACTTAAAGGTTTTAAACCAATAAAAATTTAGGAGGCTTGAAATGTATATAAGTGATTATCATCTACATACAGATTTTTCAGCAGATTCGAAAGAGAGTTTAAACAATGTCATAGAAAGAGGTATAGAACTGGGGCTTCAAGAGATAGCTATAACTGATCATTATGATTTAGATTCACCACAGGAGCATGCTGGATTTATCTTGGATATTCCAAAATATTTTGAAAAAATT
>JBOFTG010000031.1:0-1874 GCA_051651945.1 Fusobacteriaceae bacterium
CAAAATTACCGTTATTAAAGACATAAACTCTATCTTATTTAGATATATATTTATAAAAAACAGAAGAAAAATACTACTTTTTAACAACATTTACTCCTATCAGATATGGCACAAGAACTTCAGGGATTAGGAATGATCCATCTTCTTGCTGATAATTTTCCATTATTGCAACAAGTGTTCTTCCAACTGCAAGTCCAGATCCATTTAGTGTATGTACAAACTCACTCTTTGTAGATCCTTCAGGTCTATATTTTAGTGCCATTCTTCTAGCTTGGAAGTCTCCACAGTTTGAACAAGATGATATCTCTCTATACTTATTTTGTGATGGTAACCATACTTCTAAATCATAAGTTTTAGAAGATCCAAATCCCATATCTCCTGAGCAAAGAAGAACTATTCTATATGGAAGTTCTAATTTTTGTAAAATAGTTTCTGCATTTACAACCATCTTTTCAAGTTCATCATATGATGTCTCAGGTAGTGCAAGTTTAACCATCTCAACTTTATTAAACTGATGTTGTCTTATAAGACCTTTAACATCTCTTCCATAAGATCCTGCTTCTCTTCTGAAACATGGAGAGTAAGCTGTAAGATATTTAGGTAGATCTTTCTCATCTAGTATCTCTTCTCTATGAATATTTGTAAGTGTTATCTCAGAAGTTGAAATTAGGAACATATCATCTGTAGTTTTATACATATCTTCTTCAAATTTAGGTAACTGACCTGTTCCTTCACAGATCTCTCTTCTAACTATAAATGGAGTTAGATGCTCTGTGTATCCATGCTCAGTAGTGTGTGTATTTAACATGAAGTTTATTATAGCTCTCTCAAGTCTTGCTCCCATACCTCTATAAACTACAAATCTTGATCCTCCAAGTTTTGCACCTCTTTCAAAGTCTAGTATCTCAAGATCTTCTCCCATCTCCCAGTGAGATTTTGGCTCAAAAGAAAACTGTTTCGGAGTTCCCCATGTCTTAACAACTATATTATCTTCCTCAGATTTTCCAGTTGGAACTGATTCATGAATTATATTTGGAATAGTTTTTTGGATATATGTAAGTCTCTCATCTACTTCAGTAAGTTTAACATCTAACTCTTTTATTCTAGAAGATACCGTTCCCATCTCAACTATTATAGCTGAAGTGTCTTCTCCAGATTTTTTCATCTGTGCAACTTGAGCTGAAACTATATTTCTTTTTCCTCTAAGAGCTTCAACCTCTGTCAATATATCTCTTCTCTCTGCATCTAATTGCTCAAACTCTTCTAAGCAGAAATTATTTCCTCTTTTTGCTAACATCTCTTGTAAATACTCAATATTGTCACGAATAAATCTTAAATCTAACATTTTTTAATCTCCTTCTTTATTCTTTATTTTTAATGGATTATATTCTATAACCATTTTTCACTATTTTAATACTTGAAGATTTCAACCCTATTATATCTAAAAATGAATTAGGAGAACCATTTTCTATATCTATCTCAATAGTTCTTTCATCTATTCTTCTGATTCCTTTTATCTTATCTTTTAGATCTCTTTCAACAATTTTTCCTTTTTTCTCTTTTTTTTCAAGAATAGTTTCCTGTGAAAGTAAATTTTCAACGCTCTCTATCTCAGCTTCCAAACCTTGTAAAAGATATATAGCTGTTTTAAATCTCTCGCCAATGCTAATCTTGTCAGTTACATCTTCAATCTCTAAAACCTTAAAACCTCTAACTTCAAAAGAGTTAAATCTTTGAAGAATCTCATCATTTTCCATCTCGGCTTCTAACTCTAGCTCCATAATCTCATTGTAGGATTCTGTTCCTAGTGAAATCGGATTTCCAAAAGAGAGCTTCGGTCTTGGGTGAAATCCTTGACTATATTTAATAGGAAT
>JBOFTG010000032.1:0-3073 GCA_051651945.1 Fusobacteriaceae bacterium
TTATATCTGTATAGAAACTTGATTCTAATCCATCTTTAGAAATTTTTAAAACTTCCCCTGGTTTTAAACTCTTAACATATTCTGCTCCTACAATTTCAAAAGCTGAACTTTCAGAACTTGCAACAAAACCTTTTTCAATTTTCCCCAAAGAGAGTGGTCTTAATCCGTTTTTATCCCTGATTACAAATAGATTATCTTTATCCATTATGAGAAAAGAGAATGCTCCTTCAAGTTTAGGAAGAGCTTTCATAATCTTTTCATGAAGAGTTCCAACCCCTCTTTGGATAAGATGCCCGATTATTTCTGAATCAGAAGTTGACTGAAATACACTTCCCATAGATTCTAGTTGCATACGAATCTCTTTTGCATTAACTATATTTCCATTATGTGCAATAACAAAATCTCCAGTATGTGAACGGATAAGAAGAGGTTGAACATTATCTATTCCTCCACCTCCAAAAGTTGCATAACGAACATGACCTATCGCCATATTTCCAGGAAGAGTTTCCAATTTTTCACTATTGAAAATCTCAGTTACAAGTCCCTCGCCTCTAAATCTTTTAATCTCACTTCCAGTACTAGTAGCAATACCTACACCCTCTTGACCACGATGTTGAAGAGAGTGGAGTCCATAATACGTGAGACGAGATGCTTCTTCTAAATTAAAAACACCAAAAACTCCACACTCTTCATTTATCTTACCAGTTAAAAAATAATCTAATTCACTTATCATATTCATCCCCTATTTTTCAGTTATCCTAAAATTCTATTTAAAACTTCAATATAAGCATCTTCAACATCTCCTAAATCACGACGGAATCTATCTTTATCAAGTTTTTTATCGGTAACAGCGTCCCAAAGTCTACATGAATCTGGAGATATCTCATCAGCAAGAATAATATTTCCCTCAATATCTCTTCCAAATTCAATTTTGAAATCTACAAGCTTTATTCCTACATTTTTGAAAAGCTCGATTAGGAGTGAGTTTATTTTAGCTGTTAATTCATAAATTTTATCCAACTCTTTTCTAGTAGCAAGTCCAAGAGCGATGGCGTGATAATCATTTATAAGAGGATCTTTAAGTTCATCTTTTTTGTAACAGATTTCAAAAATAGGTGTTGGAAGTGTTAAACCCTCATCTATCCCTAAAAGTTTAGCAGTAGACCCAGCAAGAATATTTCTAACAATGACTTCAAGAGGTACAATTTCAACTTTTTTGCAGAGTTGAGATCTCTCATCTAAAGTGGCGATATGGTGTGTAGGAATACCATTTTTAGAAAGATAGTCGTAGATTGTTGTAGTAATCTTATGATTTAAGATACCTTTATTTTCAATAGTTCCTTTTTTGATATTATTAAAAGCTGTTGCATCATCTTTGTAAAAAATAATTATCTCATTAGGATTCTCAGTTGTATAAATTTTCTTAGCTTTTCCTTCATAAATCTGTTTCATAGTTTCCCCCTATTTTTTAAAGTAATTAACTCCGTTTGAAAATATATCTTGAAGTTTTTCTCCAGGAATATTTTTAAAAACTCCATTTTCAAAACGCTCACTATGAGCCATTTTTCCAAAAATCTGTCCACAAGGAGATGTAATTCCCTCAACTGAATAACTCGAACCATTAAGATTTATATCTTTATGCATAGATAGTTCTCCTAAATGATCACAATATTGAGTGGCAATCTGTCCATTTTTTTCCAGTTCTCTAAATAGCTCTTCACTTATTACAAATTTTCCCTCTCCATGTGAAATTGGAAGATGGTGAATCTCTCCAATTTGATATGACGAAAGCCATGGTGAATTATTAGAAGAGATATGGGTTTTTACAATTCTTGATACATGACGGTTGATATCATTTCTAAAGAGAGTGGGAGCATTTTTATTTAATTTATCGACATCTCCATAAGGCAGAAGCCCCGATTTAATAAGAGCCTGGAATCCGTTGCAGATACCGAGTATCAATCCCTGTTTTTTTAAGAATTTTTGTACAGCTTCTTTTACCTTTTCATTTTGAAGAATATTGGCAATAAATTTTCCTGATCCGTCTGGTTCATCTCCAGCACTAAATCCTCCAGGAATCATAAAGATTTGAGATTTTTCAAGTTTTGAGCAGAGTTTTTCTATAGAATCTTCGATATCTTTTTGAGTAAGATTTCTAAATAGAAAGATCTCAGTTTCAGCTCCAGCTTTTTTAAATGCTTTTTCAGTATCGTATTCTGAATTTGTTCCAGGGAAAACTGTAATTAAAACTTTTGGTTTTTCATAAAGAGTATTAGCTTTTTTTTCTGTTGGAAGAGTTTTATGATTATGTTTTTCTAATGCTCCTATCTCAATATCTCCTTCATAGTTATAAGGATAGATTTTTTGAAATTTCTTTTCTAAAATAGTTTTTGCTTCTGAAAGTTCTAGCGATATTCCGTTTATACTAATTGATTGAGAATCACAAGTTTTTCCTATTAAGATACCTTTTTCTAATTTGATAGGTGATTCAATAATAAATGATCCAGGAAGCGTTTTTAAAGGCGAAATATCACAATTAAAGTTACCACCTATTCCATTACCAAGTCCCATTTTTATAATAGATTCAGCCCAACCTCCAAATCCAATTGTAGAAGCTGAGATGATATTTTTATTTTTTATCTCATCCCTTATAAAATTCATATTATTTTTAATAGAGTCATAATCTGGAAGATTATTTTCTTTGCACATATGGTGGATAAGATAGATATAACTTTCAGTTTTTTTAAATTCAGCAGAAATTATATTATTTACATTTTCAGTTGTAACAGCAAAAGATATAAGAGTAGGAGGAACATTAATATCTTTGAATGTACCACTCATACTATCCTTCCCTCCGATAGCTGGAGTATTAAATTGAAGCTGAGCTTCTAAAGCACCCAATAAAGCTTGGAAAGGTTTTCCCCATTTTTCTTTAGAGTTTCCTAATTTTTCAAAATATTCTTGGAAACTTAATCGAGCTTTACTATAATCTCCACCAACAGCAGTTACTCTTGCTAAAGATTCAATAACAGCATAGATAGCCCCTAGATAAGGAGATTCTGAAGATATAAAA
>JBOFTG010000033.1:0-12088 GCA_051651945.1 Fusobacteriaceae bacterium
GCTGTTACATTTAAAACTTTTACCATTTCTTTAGTTGAGTAATACTTCATTTTATTTCACCTCAACTTATTTTAAAACAAAACCCCATAAAAGTCAAAAGTTATTTTCGAAATTTAGAAGTTTATTTCAACAGTTGAAAGCCTCCTAAATTAAAAAGCAGCCATCCAAATATGATTTTTTGGTGGTTGCTTATTGTGTGTAATAGATTTAAGATTGTTCAGAATGTCTTCTTTCGGTGAACCACTGAATAGTCTCTTGCTCAGCTTCTTTGGAAAGAATTCGGCCATAGACTTCGTTATAAAGCCAAGCTAATGTTTTTTTAGAAAGATATTTTTTCATTTCGTTTTCTCCTTCCTGCATAACAACTTTTATAAAGCAAGGGCATTTTGTATATTTATCTGGAAGATTATCAGGATCTACTAAGATATTTTTCTGTCTAATCTCAGCACATTGAAAGAAAGATTCTTTTCCTTCTACAGCTTCCACCACATCCCAAAACGATATATATTCAGCGCTACGAGCAAGTTCATAACCGCCTTTTACACCAGGAACAGATTTTGTAATTCCAGCTTTTCCTAACCTTGTAAATACTTTAGAAAGATAAGATTCAGAAACTCCTTGAAACTGAGCAAGATCTTTAATTCCTATAAATTCTCCATCTTTTAATTTTACTATATATAGCAAGCAGTGTAGAGCATATTCAACACCCACAGAAAATTTCATAATATCAACTCCTTTTATTTTAGTTCAAGAGTAATTTTATCACCAAAAAAAGATTTGTGCAAGATACATATTTTTTGAGTTGACAAATTCTAAAAAATTATGTATAATTATTAAAGATAAGTTTTGTCGCCGATTTAAAATTTTTTTAATGTGTATTAGAGACAAATTTTGTCCCTAATAAAAAAGGAGGAAAAATGTTTAGTGAAAAATTCTTAGAGGTAATCAAGCATGAAGGTGTAGTTTCTGTAGTAACTTGTGGAGAAGATGGTGCTCATGTTTCAAATTCTTGGAATAGTTATCTGACTCTTGTAGAAGGAGATAGGATATTACTTCCAGCAGCAGCAATGATATTAACTGAAAAAAATGTAAATCAAAATAACAAGGTAAAACTTACTATAGGAAGCCATGAGGTTATGGGATACAGATATATGGGAACAGGATTTCTTTTAGAAGGAACTGCTAAATTTGTAAAAGATGGTGAAGAGTTCAAAATGATGAAAGAGAAATTTTCTTTTTTAACAAGAGTTTTAGAAATTACTGTTACATCTTGTAAACAAACTCTTTAATAAAATTTAGGAGGAATTTGATGTCTAGAAGAATAGATACAGAAAAGTGTATTGGATGTGGAGTTTGTGAAAATATCTGTCTTGTAGGTTGTATATCTGAAGGAGATAATAGAAAAAGAGTTATAGAAGAATCGGCATGTGTAGATTGTGGAGCTTGTCAGTTGGCTTGTCCAGTAAACTGCATAGAGATAGTTTAAAAAAAATCTCCCAAATTAATGGGAGATTTTTTATTTGGTAGTAATTAAAACTCTGCTCCACCAACAAGTTTTTTGTCAGTTTCATTTTCTTTGATAGCTTTGATACAAGCTACAAGAGATTTAGTGATTCTAGTTGTTTCCATATATGGAGCACCTTTCTTATCTACAACTTGCTCTGGAATATATGGAACATGTATAAATCCACCTTTTTTAGCTATTTTATCTTTAGCTATATGATGTAAAACAGCATACATTATATGGTTACAAACAAACGTACCAGCAGTATTAGAAACAGAAGCTGGACATCCATTTTTTTGCATCTCAGCTACCATAGCTTTAATTGGAAGAGTTGTGAAGTAAGCTTGCTCTCCATTCTCATAAATTGGAAGATCTATAGGTTGATTTCCCTCATTATCTTTAATTCTTGCATCGTCTATATTGATTGCAACTCTTTCAATAGTCATATCAAATCTTCCACCTGCTTGACCAACACAAAGAATAACATCTGGATTATGCTCTTTTGCAGCAGTCAAAACCGCATCTACTGATTTTCTAAAAACAGTAGGAATCTGAACTGTTACAACATCTACACCTTCAACTTGATTAGGGATAGCTTTTACAGCTTCCCAAGCTGGATTTATATTTTCTCCTCCAAATGGATCGAAACCTGTTACTAAAACTTTCATTTTTACCTCCAATATTATAATTTAATTAAAATGCCCAAAAATACATTAGGAACATCTGAATAACTAATAGACCAACTGCGACAGGAAATTGAGTTTTAATAACTCCGTTTTTATCTTTCATCTCAAGAATAGCTGTTGGAACAATATTAAAATTTGCAGCCATTGGAGTAAGAAGAGTTCCGCAGTAACCACAAGTAAGACCAAGAGCTCCTACAATTACAGGATTAGCACCAAGTTTTACTAAGAAAGGAACACCTATTCCAGCAGTTATAACAGCAAAAGCAGCAAAAGCATTTCCCATAATCATAGTGAATACTGCCATGGCTGTACAATAAACTATTACTCCAGCAATTTGGCTTCCTTCTGGAACAATTCCAGACATTAATTCAGCGATAACACTTCCAACTCCTGCTTTTGAAAATAGAGCTCCAAGAGAACCTAAAAGTTGTGGAAGAATAACTGCTGCTCCCATCTGTTGAAGAAGTCTTGAACTATCATAAGCGACATATTTAGGATTTTCTTTAGTATAAAATAAAGTTAAAAGCAGAGCAGCAAGAGCTCCACCACCAAGACCAACAAGTCCACCAAGACTTGTGAATTGAGCTATAGAAAATGCTACAATTCCAATACTAGCTGCGGGTATAAATAGTGAATTTCCAATTTTTTCACTTTGAGCTTCTCTATAAGCATCATCAGAGTTACTTTGAGATCCAAAACTCACATTTTTTGTAACTGTAATAACTCCCATAGCAAGAAGTAAAGCACCTATATGAACTGGATTCATCAGAGGGCCAAATATAAAGATTCCTCCAAATATTATCCAAAATAGTGCTGTTCCAACTCTTTTTTTATGATCTTTATCAAAAAAAGCGTAAACTCCTGTAATCACAGAAACTAAACCTGCTACTATATACATTATATCTAAAATAGTTTTAATCATTAGTTAGTTCCCTCCTTCTTTTTAAAAGATTTATTTAGTTTTCTATCTAAAAGCATATTTTGCACAATAGATAATAATGTAACAATTATTGCAACTGGAATTGATGCTTTAGCAACTGAAAAAGGTAAAACTTCTATTCCTGCTTCTTGGAATGTTCCAACTATAAGAAGTACTCCAGAAGAAGCTATAAAAACATTTTGTCCAAAGAAATTTCCGTAGTTTTCAACAGAGTTAGCAATTGCTTTAATTTTGTCGTCATCCTCTTCACTAATTTCTCCTTTTTTAGCTAAAGCTCCTTTAGCCATTGGGTATATAAGCGGTCTAATAAACTGAACATGACCTCCAAGTCTTAGTGAAAGAGCAGATAGAATTATTCTTATAACCATATAAAAATTTAAAACTCTACCAGTTGTTGCCCCGTTCATTTTACTAATACATTTTGCAGCTCTCTCTCTTAATCCATTTCTTTCAAGGATTCCTATTACAGCAAGAGAAAGAAGAAAAAGTGACATATATCTAGTTTGAACAAAAGCAGTTCCAAGAATAGATAAAATCTCTACAAAATCAATTCCAGCTACAAGTCCAGTAGCTAATCCTGCTATAAGAACTACAGCTATTGTATCTAGTTTCAATGAGAAACCAGCAATAATAATTAGTACACCAATTAATTTAATCATAAAACACTCTCCTTATATAAAAAATCAAAATAATAGATATATAATCATACTATATTGACTGAAAAAAGTCAATTTTATTAGAAGATATAAGCTGAAAATGAAAAAGTAATTCATTATACTTTTCAAAATTAAAAATTCATGATATAATAAGAGTTATTAAATAAATTTTGAGGAGGATTTTACATGAAAATTTTTGTTTACGGAAGCCTAAGAGAAGGTTTTTTTAATTTTGACAAATATATAAATACAGCGGCACAAAAAATCCAACTTGGAGAAGTTAAAGGAAAACTTTATGAGATAAAAGGGAAAAATTATCCTGCAATGTTAGAGGAAGATGGAATTGTAAAAGGTGAGATAATAACTCTTGAAAATTGTGATATGGACGCGATGGATAAAATGGAAAATTATTTTGGAGAAAATAATCCTCAAAATGAATATAACAAAGTTTCTAAAGAGATTAAAAATCTTGAAACAGGTGAAATTGAAATTTTAGAGGTGTATATCTATAATAAAACTAACCCAGAATTTTCTTATGAAAATTTGGTGAATATTTCTTCAGGTGATTGGAGAGAGTTTAAAGAAAAAAATAAAGATTAATAAATAAAAAATGGAGAAAAATAAAATTCTCCATTTTATTTTTTATAGTTTTTAGCAAAAAATCTCTCTCATACTCTTAATAAGATTTAAGATTCTTTCGTCACTGATACGATAAAAAACAAATTGGCCATCTTTTCTATCAGCAAGAATTCTATTGGCTTTTAGAATAGAGAGATGTTGTGATATCATAGGTTGAGATATATGAGAAAGTTTTTCTACAATATCTCCGACACAGAGAGATTCTTTTTCAAGTGTACACAAGATTGCAAGCCTTGTAGGGTGTGATATTTTTTTCAAAATCTCGGTTGCTGCTAACATCTTTTCGTTTTTTTCATAAACACTAGTTTCATTTCCCAAAATTCACTACCTCCTATATTGATAAATTGATTTTACTATATTTCTCTGTTTTTTGAAAGAGATATTTAGCTTGATTACTTATCTTTTTCACCCTATCTTTTATAAATTTATTATGATAAAATATATTCATTGTTAAAAAATGATAAAAAATATATAGGAGATAAGTAATTATGAGTATTTTAGATGTAAGTAATGTAAACCATGGATTCGGTTCTAGAGTTATACTTGAAGATGCCTCTTTTCGTCTTTTGAAAGGTGAACATGTGGGATTAGTTGGAGCTAATGGAGAGGGTCAATCTACTTTTCTTAATATAATAACAGGAAAACTTATGCCAGATGAGGGAAATGTCTCATGGTGTAATCATATAACTACAGGATATTTAGATCAATATAGCACACTTGAAAGAGGTAAGAGTATCAGAGATATTCTTAGATCTGCTTTTAATAGTATGTTTGAATTAGAAGAAGAAATTATACAACTTTATGAAAAAATGGGAGATTGTTCTGCCGAAGAGATGGATGAGTTATTAGAAAATATTGGTGAAATTCAAAGTATTTTAGAAAGTTCAGATTTTTATAATCTGGATTCTAAAATAGAGGAATATGCAAGTGGTTTAGGACTACTTGATATAGGTCTTGATAAAGATGTATCTGAGCTTTCTGGTGGTCAACGTGCTAAAATTCTTTTAGCCAAAGTTCTTCTTGAGAATCCTATGATACTTATTTTGGATGAGCCAACAAATTTCCTAGATGAAGATCATATCATTTGGCTTAAAAACTTTTTAAAAAATTATGAAAATGCTTTTATATTGGTATCTCATGATATACCTTTTTTAAATGAAGTAACGAATGTTATCTATCATATTGAGACTGCTGTACTTACGAGATATAGTGGAGATTACTATCAGTTCCGTGATATGTATGAACTTAAAAAACGTCAAGTTGAGATGGCTTATAAAAAACAGCAAAAAGAGATAGCACATCTAGAAGATTTTATAGCTCGTAATAAAGCTCGTGTGGCAACTACTAATATGGCAAAAGATAGACAGAAAAAACTTGATCGTATGGATATAATAGAAATTACAAAAGATAAACCAAAACCTATTTTTGGATTTAAAACAGCTCGTACTCCATCACGTGAAATTATAACAGTAAAAGATTTAGTGATAGGTTATGATGAACCACTTACAAAACCTGTTAGTTTTTCAATAGAGCGTAATCAAAAAATAGCTATAAAAGGTGTTAATGGACTTGGAAAATCAACGTTACTTAATACTATCTTAAAAAAAATTCAACCTCTATCAGGAGATATAGAGCATGGGCAGTTTCTTCAAATTGGATATTTTAAACAGGAAGAAGCTAGTTCGACAACTAAAGCTCTAGATGAGTTTTGGAATGAGTTTCCGGCTCTTTCGAATGCTGAGGCAAGAGCTGCTCTTGCAAAATGTGGACTTACAAATGATCATATAACAAGTCAGATGAGAGTTCTTTCTGGTGGAGAAAATGCTAAAGTAAGATTAGCTAAGATAATGAATCGTGAAATTAATTTTTTAGTTTTAGATGAGCCGACAAATCATCTAGATATTGATGCTAAAGATGAATTGAAGCGTGCTATAAGAGAGTTTCAAGGAACTGTTTTAATAGTTAGTCATGAACCAGATTTTTATATGGATATAGCAACAGATGTTTGGAATGTCGAGGATTGGACAACAAAGATAATATAATATAAAAACAGAGGTCTTAAACTACCTCTGTTTTTATATGTTTTATAAATTAGAAATTAAATTTGTATCCTACAGATAGTGTAACTCTGTAATTTCTAAGTGACTCACTAAAATCTGCCTCGTCTGATTCAATCTTTCCAGTGTTAAGCTTGTACATTAAATCCATAAGGAAGTTGTTATACTCAACCCCGGCTCCAAGACCAAAATACCCACCATTCTCAACATCAGTATCGAATCTTTGCCCATCATTCAATAATATTCTTCCACTATTACTCATATTAAATGAGTATCCAGCATCTCCTTTGATATAAGGAACAACTCCATTGTCAAAATTTAAGAAATTATATTTAGCTGTAAGGTATACTGGTACAGAATCAAAGCTATCTAAATCAGAATCATATCTGAAATCCTGAAAAAATTCACCACGCTTAGACTTGAAGCTAGAATGGTTTTGATATGCAACTCCTAAACCAACCTCTAAAGCGTGATTTAGTGTACTTTTTGTTAATTCTAAAGCTAGATCATAACCCATACCCTCCGAAGATTTTCCTCCTAGGGCAACTCTCTCAACATCTATACGATTAAACTGAGAGTAAACATCTCCACCAGCTCTTAGGTAAACATTATAATATTTATGTGGTGCTACTATAGGTTTTACCTCTTCTTGAACTATGGGTGCTGGAGTAATCTCTTTTGCAAATGATATAGACGTTAATGCTAGTAATCCTAATAATATTTTTTTCAATTTTATTCCTCCTGTGACTCTTAATTTGTAGCATATGTAAGTATAACTAAAAATATTCAAAAATTCAAATTTTGATTCAATTTTTTTAAAAAATATGATACAATATTAATTGTATGTGAATAATAAATTTTTAATTTAAGAATATATTTTTAGGAGGTATTACATGATTTCTACTGCTGGTTTAGGTATGAGATTTGCTGGAAGAAAACTATTTGATGATGTTAGCATTAAGTTTACTCCAGGAAACTGTTATGGACTTATAGGAGCTAATGGTGCTGGAAAATCTACATTTATTAAAATTCTTTCTGGAGACCTTGAGCCTACTGAGGGAGAGGTAATTATTGAAAAGAACAAGAGAATGTCAGTTCTTAAACAGGATCACTTTGCTAATGAAGAGGATAGAGTTTTAGATGTTGTTCTTATGGGAAATAAAGAGCTTTGGAAAATAATGGAAGAAAAAAATGCTATCTATGCTAAAGCTGAGTTTACTGATGAGGATGGAATGAGAGCTGCTGAGCTTGAGGGAGACTTTGCTGAGCTTAATGGTTGGGATGCTGAACCAGAAGCTGAACAACTTCTTATGGGACTTGGAATAGGAACTGACCTTTTTGACAAACTGATGAAAGATCTTCCTGAGCCACAAAAAGTTAAAGTTCTTCTAGCTTCTGCACTATTCGGAAAACCAGATGTACTTCTACTAGACGAGCCTACAAACGGATTAGATATGGCAGCTGTATCTTGGCTTGAAAAATTCCTGATGGATAACATCGAAACTACTACTGCTATAGTTGTATCTCATGATAGACACTTCTTAAATAAAGTTTGTACAGATATGGCAGATGTAGATTATGGAAAAATTAAAATAACTGTTGGTAACTATGATTTCTGGTATGAGTCAAACCAACTTATGCTTACTTTAATGAACAATAAAAACAAGAAGATAGAGCAAAAAAGAGAGGAACTTAAAGACTTCATCGCTAGATTCTCGGCTAACGCTTCTAAATCATCTCAAGCTACATCAAGAAAAAAGCAGCTTGATAAACTTCAAGTTGAGGATATGCAGATGTCTAACAGAAAATATCCGTTTGTAGAATTTAAAGCTGAAAGAGAAGCTGGAAACAATCTTCTTAAAGTTGAAAATCTATCTAAGACAATTGATGGAGTTAAGTTACTAGATAACGTTTCTTTCACAGTTAATACAAATGATAAAATTGTTCTTCTAGCTAAAAATGATATGATAAAAACTACTCTTTTCCAAATCATTGCAGGAGAGATGGAGCCAGATTCAGGTTCATATACATGGGGAGTTACAACAACACAATCATACTTACCAAAAGATAATTCAGCATTCTTTAATAACAATGATATGAATCTTGTGGATTGGTTAAGACCATACTCACCTGATCAGCATGATTCTTTTGTAAGAGGTTTCCTTGGAAGAATGTTATTCTCTGGAGAGGAAGTTATGAAAAAAGTTAAAGTTTTATCTGGAGGAGAGAAACAGAGATGTATGCTTTCTAAGATGATGCTTTCAAATTCAAATGTTCTTATATTTGATAATCCTACAGATCACTTAGATCTTGAGTCGATTACATCACTGAATAAAGGTCTTATGAATTTTAAGGGAACTATGATTTTCTCTGCTCATGACCATGAATTTGTTCAGACAGTTGCAAAGAGAGTAATAGAGATCACACCTAATGGACTTGTTGATAAGGCTAGGACTTATGATGAGTACCTAGAAGATGAAAATGTTAAATTGAGACTTGCAGATATGTATTAATTAAAAAAGGAATTTCCATCAGTTTTGATGGGAATTCCTTTTTTCTCAATTTACTCATTTATTTTTATCTTTCCAGAGATAATTTTATTTTCTATATCTTTCAATATCTGTAGATTTTTTTTCCCGATAAGATCTTTAGTATATCTGAAATCAGTAAGAGAAACAGCTCTATCTTTTAAACCAACCATCTTATAGCCAGGCTTAAAGCCTGATTCGTTTATATTTTCAACTATACTATAGATAGCATTATCCACTCTCACTCTAACAGAGGTAAGTATTGTTCCAGGAGCTTTAGAATCTTCATCTTCATCACATCCTATTGCGAAAAATTTGTTCTGTTTAGCAGTTTCAAAAACTCCAGTTCCACTATTTTCGGCAATATGAAATATGACATCAGCACCTCTTCCGTTCATAAGAAGTGAGATATTTTTAGCAGTAACAGGATCATTGAATGGATTAGCACTAGATGTAGGCATATATGTATTGAGAACTTTAATTTTTGGTTTCACATATTTTGCACCTTGTTTAAATCCGTTTGCAAATCTGTTGAAAGATTTTGTATCTAATGCAGGGATTGTTCCGACTACATCATTTTTACTCATGAGCCCTGCTAGTGAACCTGCAAGAAATGAGATTTCATGTTCTGCAAAATCTATTGTGATTGTATTTGGAATCTTATTTATAGCTCCAACAACAGCATAATTTTGTTTTGGATAATATTTTTGAACTGAAGCTACAGCTTCGGCAATATCAGTACCCATACCTATTACCAGATCAAAATCCCCCTCTGAAAATTCTTTTAAAAATTGGACATCTTCTGAAGAATTTGTGGGTTCTATATATTTGAAATCTTTGATTTTACCATCTTTTTTCAGTTTAACTAAAGCTTCATAAGCCATCTTATTGAATCCACTTCCGAGTCCTCCTGCAGACATTACGAGACCAACCTTATTAAGATTTTTTCCGAAAATTATAGAAGAAATCAAAAATAATCCCAAAAATATTTTTTTCATTTTTTCACCCTTTTGTATTTGATTATTTCTATTTTACTTTTTTTTATTATATAAGTCAAGAGGAGGAGATTACAATCTCCTCCTCTAAATATTAATGTTTGCTTTTAGTTATATGGTAGATTCCACCATATATCATTGGTAGAAAAACTCCTCCTGAAAGGAAGTTTCCAATTGTTACAGGTATTAGATTATGAGTGATAGCATCCATAATAGCATATGAGTTTGGAGCTAAAAATTTTGCTAAAGACAGGTATGTCATATTAGCAACTATATGCTCAAATCCAAGATAAGCAAATATCATAACTGGGAAGAAACATGAAAATATTTTTCCGGTAGTATCTTTTGCTGTATATGACTTCCATACTGCTGCTGCAACAAGAACATTACAAAGAAATCCACTTGCTACTGCAGAGTAAAATGGCAGTGATGTTTTTTTATGTGCTAAATAGATTACTGTCTCTATTGATTCTGGATTGAAAACTTTTGCATTTGCCATTAAAAACGCTGCAAATACAGATCCTACTAGATTACCAAGCCATACAAAAGCAAGATCTTTCATAAAAGCTTTTAAAGTTATCTGTTTATTAAGATATGCTACTCCCACAAGACAGTTTCCTGTGAAAAGTGCTCCTCCAACTAATATCACAAGCATTATTCCTACTGGAAACATTAATGCTCCGACAAATTTTCCTAACGGTCCTAAAGTTGTTGCAGAAATAATATTTCCTAAACATCCGAATGCTACAAACAATCCACCCATAAGTCCTAATAAAAATGTTTTAAAAGCAGGATAACCAGTTTTTTGGATTCCGACATTCATAGTGAATTCAGTAGCTTCTGTTAAATTTAAAGATTTCATTTTTCCTCCTATAATTTAAGTATAATTAATTTTTTCGTAAAATTAATTATACCATACTTTTTAAAATATGTAAAGTTTTTACTGTCATAATCGAGCTCTAATAGTCGTAAAAATAGCTACCACCAATGAATTCTTTAAGTATAGAGACATCAGGAACATATTTTGAATCTATATCAGCAAAGCAATACAAAAACCTCATAAGTCTTGTAGCTTCATCGTAGTATTCGCTCTCTATACCAATTTTTATAAGTTCATTCATTGCATAATGTTTTAAAACTCCTAGCTCATAAACCAAATTTGAGTCAAACATTACATCAGCTTCCTCTTGGTATTGAAAGATATTTTTCTCCTCTCCAGCTCTTACAGAGTTCCACATAGATAAAGTTTTTTCAGCATCAGTTCCTCGTGATAAACTATCTCTTACTATTCTTCTTATTTTTCTAACCTCATTTGTAGGAATTCGGTTGTGTCTATCTATATTCAATTGTGTTAAGCAACTTACGTAAATTTTGAATTTGTTTTCTCTTTTAATGTTTTCTGTTAATTTCTCATTTAACCCATGTATTCCCTCGATTATAATTATGCCGTTTTCAGGAACTTTCATTATTTTACTCTCTTTTTTTCTTTCGCCTGTATAAAAATCATATTCAGGTATAAGAGCTTCATTTCCAATTATAAGATCTTTTAAATTTTCGTTGAGAAGTTCAAGATCGAGTGCTTCTATCTGCTCATAGTCTTTATTACCGTGGCAGTTTAGAGGTATTTTGCATCTATCTTGATAATAATTATCTAAAGATATCATAATAGGGAAGACTCCTCGACTTTTCAAGTGGAGAGTTAACCGTTTGCTAAAAGTAGTTTTTCCAGAGGAACTTGGACCTGCAACAGTAACAAGTTTTACATTTTTATTTTCTAAGATGGATCTTGCAATTTCACCTAGTCTAACTTCATGAAGTGTTTCATTGATTCTTATAAGCTCACGAATATCACCTTTAAGAACTTTTTCGTTAAGTCCACCAATATATGAAACATCCATAATTTTATCCCAATTTCCAATATTTTTTAAAATATGCCAAAGTTTTGGAGCATCTTTAAATTCTGGAATATTATTTGGATTATTTTCTATAGGAAATCTTAACAGAAATCCTCCTTGATAATAGATTAAATCATAAAGGTATATATATGAGGTGTCAGGGTAAAGAGTTTCATAAAAATAATCAT